>CALJGK010000012.1 GCA_938075195.1 uncultured SAR86 cluster bacterium | reverse complement strand
AATAGACATTCCTTTTGTTGATAAATTTTCTACTTTAAAAACAGGCTCAGTACCTAAACCACAATAATGTCTAATAACAAGCTCTCCATCGTCATCACTATATGTAGTGAGCATCTGTACCCCATCTTCTACTAAAGTCTCTGTAATAGTATTGCCTCCAGAAGTCATAGCGAATTCGTAAGAAACATCTATAACCGCTCCGTTTAAGCCTTGCACCATAGTACCTTCCCATTTTCCAAGCTTCTTTTTTACTTGCTCAAAGGCTGCACTTTTGGTGTCAGATGCCATTTCAACATCACCAATTGTAATTGTTTCATTACTAGCAACGACTGAAAGAGATAGCAGCAAAGCGCTAGTAATAGAAAATAATTTTAATTTTGTTTTCATATTTATCCTTAATAATTAATTTGCACTTATCAATTTATCTTAAATGACACCAAATGCAATATACGTTATCTTGTAAGCACTTTTTAGATTAAAATTTGCTATAAAAGGGGAGAGGTAATATGCAAAACGTACCTATAAAAAATGTACATCATGTAGCATTTCGTTGTAGAGATGCGGAACAAACAAGATGGTTTTATGAAGATGTTTTAGGTCTCAAGCTTGCAGCTGCGATGTCTTTTGATCATCTTTCAGGAACTGAGAAGAAAATTGAATATATGCATATATTCTTTGAGATGCTTGACGGAAATTACATCGCATTTTTTGATGATCCACATAATGCTCCAAAAGATTTTTTTAAAGATATGAATGGTTTTGATAGTCACGTTGCCGTGGAAGTTGAAACTATGGATGATTTAAAAAAAATAGAATCTAAACTAGCCAACATAGATTGGGGTTCTTTTGTAATCGATCATGATTTTGTAACTTCTTTATATATATTTGATCCAAATGGTATTCAGCTTGAATTCACTTGCAGGGCTGAGGATCATGATCTGATCATGAAAGAGGATGCAGCAAAAGCCCATGAAGAAATTAAACACTGGACTAACAGAACAAGAGAAATGAAAGTGAAGAAATTTGGTGAAGAATCGCTCAGCTCAAAATGAAGGAGAACCAATCTAAATATCAGCGGATACCACTCATCATTGCTTTCCAAGAAACCTCTCAATATAAAGACACTTACGCAGGTGAAATCGGAACAGTAGCCTTAACTGCTCATCTTTTAAAATCAAATATCTCTTCTGGTAAATCTGTAGTTGTATTCATGCATCCTACAGGTGGGGGGAGCTATCTTCCAATGCTTAATTCACTAGCCAAACAAGGGATAGATACTGTTTGGTGTGATAGTCGTTACAGAGGCACAGACTCTGCTTTAATTATGGAGAAAGTTCTTATTGATCTAGGTCAATGTATAAAACACCTGAAGGATGTGCATAATTACGAGAAAGTAATTCTAGGGGGTTGGAGTGGAGGAGGGTCGTTATCCTTATTTTATCAATCTCAAGCCGAAAATACTTCGGTTAAAGAAACTCCTGCAGGCGATCCTATTGATCTTATTTCAGAAAACTTTATACCAGCTGACGGGGTTATGTTGATTGCTGCTCATGAATCTAGGCACAGGACATTTACCGAATGGTTAGATGGCTCTGTCCTCGATGAAGGCAACCCTGAAAAAAGGAATATAGAGTTAGATATTTATGATAAGAATAATCCCAATCAACCAGAATATTCAAATGACTTTATAAGTGCATACAGGGCTTCACAAATAGAAAGAAATCGTAAAATAACTACCTGGGTTCAAGAAAAACTCAATGACTATAAGGTTAAAGGTGAAAATAATAGAGAATTAGGTTTTGTAGTGCACAGGACTATGGCCGATCCGAAGTGGCTAGATACTTCAATCGATCCAAATGGAAGACAACCAAATTGGTGTTTTTTAGGAGATCCTGAAACCGTGAATAATAGTCCAATAGGATTGGGGAGATTTTGTTCTTTAAGGAGTTGGTTGTCTCAATGGAGTTATGACCTTGCTCAAGGTGATGGCATTAACTGTGCAAAAAAAATCTCTGTGCCATCTCTAGTCATAGGGAATACTGCTGATGATGGTATAACGCCATCACATACGAAAAATCTTTATGACGCTATTGGACATGACAATAAATCACTTAATTGGATCGAGGGAGCAAACCATTATTATTTCGGGCAACCTGATAAATCTAATGAAGCCTCGTTAGTTTGTAAATCATGGCTACAAGAGAAAAATTTGATAGATGAATAAAATCATAATTAATGAAGTAGGGCCTAGGGACGGCCTACAAAACATTGAAACTCTATTATCGGTAAACCAAAGATATGAACTAATTAAATCTTTAGAAAAATCAGGAATTAAATCATTAGAAGTAGGAAGCTTTGTTAGCGAAGAAGCAGTACCGGCCATGAAAGGAACCGAAGAGTTAGTCCAAAAGCTAGAAGATTTAACCTCATACTCTATTCTTGTGCCAAATATGCATGGCTTTCAACTGGCCAAAGATAATAAAGTTAAAGAATTGTGCTTGGTATTATGTGTCACTGAATCTATGAACTTAAAGAATATTAATCAAAATATTAGCGATAGCATTAAAGATTTTAGAACAATAATCAAAGAATCAAAAAATGAAGGCATTAGAACCAAATGTTATATATCAGTTGCATTTCATTGTCCTTACGAAGGAAAAGTTGATCCAGGTCATGTAAGTGCTCTAATAGATGAAATATTAGATTATGGTATTGATGAAATTGTAATAGCAGACACTATAGGCGCTGCAAATCCATTTGAAGTAAAAGAATTACTTAAAAGGCAATTAAGAACAAACGATACTGGTAAATTCTCTATGCATTTTCACGATACTAAAGCCCTGGCATTATCTAATATATATGCGAGCCTTGAAGAAGGCATAAGTAAATTTGACTCTTGCATAGGTGGATTAGGTGGATGTCCATTTGCACCAGGAGCTACAGGCAACCTTGCCACTGAGGATTTGGTAAGCATGCTTCACATGATGAACTTAGATACTGGTATAGATATAGATTTATTACATCAGAGTAGAGAATTAGCATCTAATCTTACGGGATTACAATTGCGTGGAAGAATGCCTTACAGTGGTGCCAATATTTAATAAAAAATACACGTAATCATACACTTAAGCTCTTTTTCTCTATTATCCTTTAAATAGCCACATTACTAGATATAGTTAGATCTCACTATAAAGAATCTATATGCGGTTATTATATATTCGTATAATATATATTATGTTAAATTAAAGATTTATCCACAATCTTATACATAAGAGGAAGTATTCTCCCCCTTCAATAATGTACAATTCAAATATGAAACCTTTAGAGGGAGTTAAAGTAATTGATCTAACGCATATGCTTGCTGGTCCATATGCTGGCATGGTCCTCGCTGATTTAGGTGCAGAAGTTGTTAAAGTCGAGCCTCTTGTAGGTGAAATGACGCGTGGCCTTCTTAAGAATGATCCTAATTTTTCCTTTAAAGAATTTGGTGCTTATTTTCTAACTCTCAACAGAAATAAGAAAAGTGTTTCCATAGATTTAAAGACAGATATGGGTCTTGATATCTTTTATGATCTAGTTAAATCAGCTGACATAGTAATAAACAATTTTAGCGCTGGTGTGGTAACGAAACTTGGTATTGATTACGAACGCCTTTCTAAAGTTAACCCACGTATCATAACTTGCTCAATTTCTGGGTTTGGAGAGACTGGACCTCATTCTAATAGACCGGCCTATGATCAAATTGTCCAAGCTTATAGTGGTGGTATGTCAATAACAGGGCCAGATGTTAATACCCCTACTCGAGCAGGTATTCCGATAGGTGATCTAGGTTCAGGCTTATATAGTGTTATAGGAATCCTTTCAGCCTTGTATTCAAGGGAAAAAAATAATAAAGGACAACATATCGACATCTCACTTCTCGATGTTCAAATATCTCTACTGACATACATGGCTACAATGTTTACATTATCTGGTAAGAACCCTGAGCCAATTGGTAACGCACATTTCGTCCATGTTCCTTACAACACATTTACCACACAAGATGGATTTGTTGTCATTGCAGTTATTACAGATGCATTTTGGAAGTCATTGTTAGACGTTGTAAATTTGGATTCTCTAAGAGACAAAAAATTTAATTTATCCGTTGATAGATTAAAGAATCAAGATTTTATAGAACAGGAGTTAAACAACATTTTATCAACTCAAACGTCAGAATATTGGGTCAAAAAATTGAACGCTGCAAAAGTTCCTTGTGGTCCAATAAATAAATTTAGTGATGCTTTGAATGATGAACAGGTATTACACAGAAATATGATGGTTGATGTCGAACATCCTGACGGTGGCAAGGTAACAATGCCAGGCAATCCAGTAAAGATGTCCTATACAGATGAAGAGTCTTACTCCCCTCCCCCTCATTTAGGGAAGCATACCAAAGACATACTTATGAGCTGGTCCGGATATGACGAAGATCATATCAATCAACTCCTGAATGACAATGTGATTCGATCAGTAGACTAAGATAAAACTGTCTAATATGTATGCAACAAAAGCTATAAAAATAGTTACTAAAGCCAAAAATAGTAATAATGTTTTAAATTTAAATTCCTTTTCTTTCATGTTTTGCTTTAGTAATTGGTTCAACTATAAGAAAATACATTATATATGGCTAAACAAGATTTAATAGAGATGGAGGGAGAGGTAATTGAAACTCTTCCAAATACAACTTTCAGGGTAAAACTTCATAATGATCATGTAGTTACTGCGCACATTTCTGGCAAGATGCGAAAACATTACATAAGAATATTAACTGGAGACAAAGTAAAAGTTGAAATTACTCCATATGATCTATCTAAAGGAAGAATAATCTTTAGAGAAAGATAAGCTATCTATTAATCTCCTTTAGCAGGGATATCATAAAGTTTAATCTATGGCCGCCCACATATTGGTCAACATCCGCATCCTCTCTAGCGCCATGCATAGCTACAATAGTTTTTGAAGACGGGTCTATCCAGATGAATTGTCCAAAAATACCATCAGCATAAAAGGAACTATAGTCAGAACCATCAAGCCACCATTGATAACCATAATATTCTAAATTAGGTGAAGAGGTTGTAGATTGCTTCATCCAATTATCTGGAAGCACATTGATACTATTTCTGAGTTTGCCATTATTCAAAGCGAATATACCTATACGCGCATAGTCCCTTAATGTCGCATTGATACAACATCCTCCCAACTCTAAATTGTAGTCATTATCCAATACCCAATACGCATCAAATTCCATTCCAAACGGTTTCCATATTTTTTTTTCTAAATATTTAGACAGATTGTTACCAACAGCAGATCTTACTAAACCACCAATTAGGTTAGATTCAGCAGTATTGTAATTAAATTTATTTCCAGGTTCTGAAGACGATCCTAGATCACTCAGATAATCATAAAGTTTAAAAGAATTTAGTGCTGAGGCTATGCTTACATCAGAAGCAGGATCACTATAGTCTTCATTCCAGTTAACGCCTGATGACATGTGCAGGACTTGTTCTATAGATACATCGTCATAATGACTATCTCTTAACTGAGGCAAATAAGAGACTATGGAATCCTTAACAGAGCTTATATGTCTGTCTTTGATTGCTGCTCCGAGAAGCATAGAAGTAACTGATTTAGTAACAGAGAATGATACCCATCTAGTTTTTTCATTATTTCCGAAGTTATAACTTTCATATAATATTTTTCCATCACGTATTACGATTAACCCAGCTACTTTGAAAGTTTGTATATAGTCAGTAATAGTATATTTTTCCCCCTTGTAATTGTAAGTAAGATTTTCTAGATCCTTTAATTCATAAGTTAGAGGGTAAGGAGAATCACTTTTTTCTATTAATCGTGAAGGGAGAATTTTCTCCATATTCTTAAAACCATACAGCTTTTCTTCCGTATTCCAGAAAAGAATAGTTTTAGGAGAAAGGAATTTATTAGCGCTTTGATTGTCTACATTAGATTCGTAGCTAAATATATATGTAGAAAGGAAAACCAGAAAGACCGGAAAACGCTTCATCGTCAAACTTTCTCTTTTTTCTTAGAATTCTCTTTAAATTTTACTTGGATTTTATTATCTAAAAGAGAAATGTAAGCAATTCCTCCTGATTTAGATAGCTTACCAAAAAGTATCTCCTCGGCTAAAACGGTCTTAATACTATCCTGAATGAGCCTCTGCATTGGCCTAGCACCCATATTTTTATCATAACCATTTTCCAATAACCATTCCCTTACTTCGTCAGATACTTCTAACTGAACCTTTTGAACTTCTAATTGGACTTGTAGTTCAACTAAGAACTTATCTACAACTGTTCTTATGACTTCTGTAGGTAGCGGATTAAAATTAATAATGCCATCTAATCTATTTCTAAATTCCGGAGAGAACGTTTTTTTGATCATCTCTGTTGCGTCACTTGAGTGATCTTGAGATTGGAAACCCATACTCGCCCTACTCATGTCTTGTGCACCAGTATTGGTAGTCATAATAACTATAGTATTTCTAAAATCAGCTTTTCTTCCATTATTATCAGTCAATGTACCGTGGTCCATAACCTGAAGAAGGATATTAAACACTTCAGGATGTGCCTTTTCTATTTCATCTAGAAGAATTACAGAATGGGGATGTTTGTTTACAGACTCCGTTAATAAGCCACCCTGATCATATCCAACATAACCTGGAGGGGCTCCTATTAGTCTTGATACAGTATGTCTTTCCATATATTCAGACATATCAAATCTAACAAACTCTATGCCCATGATTGAGGCTAATTGCTTGCTAACTTCTGTTTTACCAACACCTGTAGGGCCTGAGAATAAAAAGGAACCTACAGGCTTCTCTTCAACTCTAAGTCCTGCCCTTGACAGCTTGATTGATGCAGATAATGTTTCTACAGCTTCATTTTGACCAAAAATTACACGCTTGAGATTTTCTTCTAATTTTTCTAAAGACTTCTTATCAGAAGTAGAAACAGTTTTTTCAGGTATTCTGGCTATGGAAGCTACAATTTTTTCTATATCTAACTCGTTGATAGTTTTCTTTCTTTTACTAGATGGTACTAGTTTTTGCCTTGCTCCAGCTTCGTCTACAACATCAATCGCTTTATCTGGTAGGAATCTATCATTAATATGTTTAGAGGCTAAGTTAGCTGCTGCCCTTAAAGATCCATCAGTATATTTAATCTCGTGATGTTCTTCGAATCGCTCTTTCAGTCCTTTTAAAATATTGTATGTTTCGTCAACAGAGGGTTCCATGACTTCCACTTTTTGAAATCTCCTGGATAGAGCTCTGTCTTTTTCAAAAATACCTCTAAATTCCTTATAAGTTGTTGACCCTACAAACTGTAATCCTCTCTTTGCAAGAGCTGGTTTGAGTAAATTAGATGCATCCATAACACCACCAGAAGTTGCTCCAGCTCCTATGATTGTATGTATTTCATCGATGAATAAAATTGCCGAGTCATCTTCTTCCAGTTCTTTAAGAACAGATTTTAATCTTTCTTCAAAGTCACCTCTATATTTAGTTCCGGCCAGCAAGGCCCCCATATCAAGTGAGTATATAACGCTATCTTTTATCAAATCCGGTACTTTATTTTCTGTAATTAATTTTGCCAATCCTTCTGCTATAGCTGTTTTACCTACTCCAGATTCACCTACAAGTAGTGGATTATTTTTACTTCTTCTTGCCAAGATCTGAACAACCCTTTCAATTTCAGAACTTCTTCCTATTAAAGGATCTATTCTGCCCTCTAAAGCCTCTTGATTTAAGTTTGATGCGAATTGTTCTAAAGCAGTATTAGAATCAGGTTCATTAGACTCACCCTCTTCCGTATATTCAGACTCACTTGACTCACTCTTCCCGTGACTTAAATATGAAACTGCATCTAATCTAGTCAGTCCAAGTTGTTCAAGAAAATATACACTTTGAGATTCTTTTTCACTGAAGATGGCCACAAGAACATTACTTCCTTTAACTTCATTTTTTCCAGAAGATTGAACATGAAAAACTGCTCTTTGAATAACTCTTTGAAATCCCAACGTGGGTTGTATTTCTATATCATTTTCTTTTGTTATCTTTGGAGTAGTTGAGCCTATGAATTCTTCTAATTCTGATTTTAATTGATTAATATCAATGTTGTTCGAGGAAAATAAATTTTGGGCATCTGAGTTTTCAACTAAAGCCAACAGTAGATGTTCAACGGTTACAAATTCATGCTTTTGATCTTGTGCAATCTTAAATGCACTATTTAAATTTTGTTCTAGTTCTTGATTAATCATCTTCTCCGACTTCCTCAATGTCGCTAAGAAGTGGATGTCCATTTTCCTTAGCGAAGTTATTTATTTGAGCGCTTTTTGTTTCAGCGACTTCTCTGGTAAAGATACCACAAACTCCCTTACCATGTGTATGAACAGCCAACATAATTTGCTGAGCTTGATCTCCATCAAATCCAAAAAAAACTTGTAGAACATAAACTACAAACTCCATAGGAGTATAGTCGTCGTTTAACAGAATGATTCTATAAAGTGGGGGTTTCTTTGTTTTAGGTTTCTCCAGAGTAGCAACAGTAGAGGTATCTCTATTGCTATCTTGGTTATCTTTATTCTTATTTACGAATAAATGCATTAATCCATATTAGAGATAATGGCCTCTCCAAATTCTGAGCATTTAAGTAAAGTTGCACCTTTCATTAATCTTTCGAAGTCATATGTAACTGTTTTTTGACTAATAGTCTTGGCGAGACCATCAATTATCAAATCTGCAGCTTCCATCCAACCCATATGTCTAAGCATCATTTCCGCTGAGAGAATTAAAGATCCGGGATTAACTTTATCTAAGCCCGCATATTTAGGTGCAGTTCCGTGAGTGGCTTCGAAGAGTGCAATTTTATCTCCTAAATTAGCTCCTGGTGCTATACCGATGCCTCCAACTTCTGCAGCCAAAGCATCAGATATGTAATCACCATTTAAATTTAGTGTAGCAATCACACTGTATTCGTCTGGTCTAGTTAAAATTTGTTGAAGAAATGCATCAGCTATCACATCTTTGATAATTATTTCCTTTCCAGTATTAGGGTTGATTAAAGAGTGCCATGGGCCTCCATCAAGCTCTATTGCTCCATATTTTGAGGCAGCAAATTGATAGCCCCAATCTTTAAACGCTCCTTCAGTAAATTTCATAATATTACCTTTATGAACAAAGGTTACTGAATCACGATTATTTGTAATAGCATACTGGATAGCTTGGTCTACGAGCCTTTCTGTTCCTTGTTTCGATACTGGCTTAACACCTATTCCACAATTTTCCATAAATCTAATTTTGGTAACTCCCATCTCTTCAGTAAGAAATTTTATTACCTTATCTGCATCTTCCGATCCAGCTTCCCACTCAATACCTGCATATATATCTTCTGAATTCTCTCTAAAGATGACCATATCAGTTTTTTCCGGTGCAACCACTGGACTTGGTACTCCTTCAAAATATCTAACTGGTCTCTGACAGACGTATAAATCTAGTTCTTGTCTCAAAGCTACATTTAAAGATCTTATTCCTCCACCTACAGGAGTTGTTAACGGTCCTTTTATTCCAACAACATATTCTTCTAAAGCTCTTAATGTTTCAGGCGGTAACCACTTATCTTCACCATATACTACTGTTGATTTCTCACCACAGTATATTTCCATCCATTCGATTTTTTTTGTTCCACCATAGGACTTCTCAACTGCGCTATCAACAACCTTAATCATGGCGGGTGTAATATCTGAACCTATTCCATCTCCTTCTATAAAAGGAATTATTGGATTATCAGGGACAACTAATTGCCCTGAGGAGTCGATGGATATTTTTGAACCTGTAGCAGGTTCTTTTATGTGCTCAAACTTCATGATTGCTCTGTATAATTAAATGTGAGCGCATTATATATTATTTAAGTAATAAGGTTAATTGACCTAAATGACAAAAAAAAAGGTACTAGTAGGTTTATCTGGTGGAGTCGATTCTTCCGTTTCTGCACTGCTGCTAAAAGAGCAAGGCTATGAAGTGCATGGATTATTCATGAAAAATTGGGATGATGATGACGGGTCTCCTTATTGCAGTATCAAAGAAGATTTCATGGATGCAGCTTTTGTCGCCGATCAAATTGATATTCCACTTGTACAAATTAGTTTTTCTCAAGCATATAAAGAAAGAGTTTTTTCTTATTTTCTATCTGAACTAGAAGCAGGCAGGACCCCTAATCCTGATATTCTTTGTAATAAAGAAATAAAATTTAAAGAGTTTTACAACTATGCCAGATCAAATGACTATCATTATATTGCTACTGGTCATTACGCCCGAACAGATAATGTGAGTCTTTTTAAGGGCATGGACAATTCTAAAGATCAATCATATTTCCTCCATGCCATAGATAAAGAAGTCTTAGAGCATACTCTTTTTCCTTTAGGGGAATTAAAGAAAGACAAAGTAAGAGCAATCGCGCGAGAAAACAATCTCATTACAAGTGAAAAAAAAGACAGTACTGGAATATGTTTTATTGGAGAGAGACCATTTCCTGAGTTTGTGGGAAATTATCTTGGCGGAGAAGAAGGTGAAATCGTAGATGACAATGATTCAGTTATTGGAACTCATAAAGGTCTAATATTTTATACTCTTGGACAGAGACAAGGTCTAGGCATTGGTGGCGTAAAAGATGCTCCTGACTTGCCGTGGTATGTGGCCAATAAAGACCTAGAATCAAATAAACTGATTTGTGTTCAAGGAAACGAAAATCCCCTTTTATTTTCCTCTGAACTTGAGACCAAGAATACGTTCATAATTGAAGACTCATTACCTAAATCTTTCGATGGAACAGCTAAAGTAAGATACAGACAGAAAGATCAAGAATGTCATGTGGAGCTCTCAGAAGGATCGATGAAATTGTTTTTTAGAGAACCTCAGAGATCTGTGACGCCAGGCCAGTCAGTTGTGATTTATAAGGATGAAAAATGTTTAGGTGGTGGAGAAATTAAAAGCATCAATTAACTCCATCTTCTTTTTTCTTGTAAGTTTTTTTATCTCTATTTCTCTTCTTAACGATTCACTTTTAGTAAAAGTATTTTCTTGAAAAACCAAGGTAACAGGCAGTCTACTTTTAGTATATTTAGCTCCTTTTGAGGCATTATGAGTATTTATTCGGGCTTCGACATTATTACTAATGCCTGTATAAAAAGATCCGTCAGAACATTCAAGGATATAAACCGCCCAAGCCATTAAATCCAAATAGATAGTATCCAGAGCACTGCAATTATAAACACTGCCACAGTAGTCAGCCAGGCACGGATCCTTTCTTCCTTATCCATTATGCCGAGGCACTATCTAACGCATCAAGTTTTTCCAATAACTTGACTACATTTATGTTTTCTGGATTTAGAGGCTGTCCTGCTTCTGCGCCCCACTTTATAAAGCAATAAAACATAATATCAGCTAAAGAAAATCTATCTCCGCAAATATACTCTTTTCCTTCTAGCTGTTCGTTAAGCCAAGTGAGTCTTTCTTGAGCAATAGCCTTTAAATCATCTGCTGCATCAGGAATAAGATGCAGACGATCTTTAAAGATTTCGTAACCCTCAGAGTACCTAAAGCCATTAGTTAAGGGCTCTATGATTTGAAGATCTATTCGCCTAGTCCACATTCTTGTTTCAGCTCTCTCCTGAGGAGTTTTGCCAATAAGGTTACTATAGCCATTAATCTCATCTAAATACTCACAAATGACGGTTATTTCAGCTAAAAAACTACCATCATCCATCTCTAATGATGGTGTTTGACCTGATGGATTTTTAGCTAAGTAAGACGCTTCTCTGTTCTCTCCGCCTAATAAGTCTATTTCGACTGTATCAATTTGTATCCCAAGTTCTGCGATGAACATCCTGACAACATGTGGATTTGGTCCAATTGAATTATATAACTTCATATTTATTTAAGGTTGTTTTACAACATCTCCTCCTTTCATTACAAAATCAACAGTCTCAAGGATAGTGATATCCTCTAATGGATTTTTTGAGACTCCAATTAAATCTGCCAGCTTACCTTTTGTAATAGTACCTATTTCACTATTTTTTCCAAGCAAATCAGCTGCGTAAAGTGTAGCACTTAAAATGGCCTCTTTCTCTGTCATACCAGCATCGATCATGAGTTTAAACTCTTTTGCATTTTCTCCATGTGGCGATACACCACTGTCTGTGCCGAAGGCAATCTTCAGGCCAGCCTGATTGGCCATAGAAAAAGTTGCTTGAAGTTGAGGTCCGATTTCTAGTGCTTTTTTTTCAACAAAAGGTGGGTAATAGTCTTCAATCAAAGCTTTATCTGCAACCCACTTTCCTGCGAGTAATGTTGGCACGTAATATGTTCCTCTTTCCCTCATAAGAGATGCACCCTCTTTGTCCATGAGTGTTCCGTGTTCAATTGAATCTACACCAGCTAATGTGGCTCTTTTAATGCCTTCAGATCCGTGAGCATGTGCCGCAACTTTAAAACCATAGTCCTTAGCAGATGCAACAATTGCTTTTATTTCATCTACTGTCATTTGAGGATTTTGACCATTTTTGGCATTACTAAGAACTCCGCCTGTTGCAGTTATCTTAATGAGATCTGCATCTTGCTTGTATCGATGTCTTACTGCTTTATAAGCATCTTCTTTACCATTTATCACTCCCTCTTTTGGTCCGGGGTCAGAGGTAAAGGTTAAGTTCAAGGAATTAGTAGGATCACCATGTCCTCCAGTTGTTGATATCGTGGTACCTGAAGAAAAGATTCTTGGTCCGAATGTCACTCCTTTATTTATAGCATTTCTAAGTGAAATAGTTATTGAATCCGCATCGCCCAAGTTCCTAACGGAAGTAAATCCTGCAAGCAGAGTTTTTTCTGCATTTTTTGTTGCTCTAATTGCATAATCAGCTGAATTCAAAGTAGTTCTCTCTATATATGCCTTTGAAGAGCTTTGGCTAGTAAGATGAACATGCATATCTATAAGTCCCGGTAAAATATAATAGCCAGTTAGATCTATGTAAAGGTCATCTGTTTCGGGAGAAATGTAACCAGCCAGAACTTCTGAAATTATATTTTTCTCAACCACAATTGTCATTTCCGGGTCTAATGAAGCAGTATCAGCATCAAACAAGTAACCTGCATGTATAACAGTCTTGGCATGGATGGTAATATAAAATGCAGACATTACCAGAGTAAATAGAACCTTTTTCATGCAACTAGTTTGTATCCTGTTCACCTCTAAGGCAAGCACTAAAAAACATAAGCTATAATAACGATATGAAAATTGAAAAACTTTTATCTATCTCCCCTTTAGATGGCAGATATAGTGATTCTGTTGCAGATTTAAGAAGTATAACTAGTGAATATGGCTTAATACGCTATCGGGTTATTGTTGAAATAAAGTGGTTCATTCATTTATCTAAAAATCCAAAAATAAAGGAACTCCCTTCTTTGAATATTAAAGATACACTCTATCTTAATGATTTAATTGATAATTTTAGCATTAAAGATGCAAAAAAAGTTAAATCTATAGAAAGTAGAACGAATCACGATGTGAAAGCCGTAGAATATTTCCTCAAAGAGAAATTTAAATTAAACAAGAATTTAGCTCCCTATACAGAATTTATACACTTCGCTTGCACTTCTGAAGATATTAATAATCTTGCATACGCATTGATGATCAAAGATGCGTCAATGATTACCAAGAAATCTTTAAAACTGATTACTAATCGCATTAAATTTCTTTCCAAGAAATATTCTAATAATCCCATGCTGTCTAGAACTCATGGTCAAAGCGCATCCCCTACAACAATGGGAAAGGAATTTGCCAATTTCTTCCATAGAATAGAAAAACTGGAAAATGAGATTAATAGGCACGTAATGAGCGGAAAGATCAATGGAGCTGTTGGTAACTACAATGCTCATGTGGTGGCATATCCTAAAATTAACTGGGAAGCGGTTGCTAAAAGTTTTGTTAATAATCTAAAGCTTGATTTTAATAAACACACAACTCAAGTCGAGCCTAAAGATACAATTGCATTACTTCTAGGTGATTATGTAAAACTAAATAATATTCTCATAGACTTGTGCAGAGATATTTGGGGTTACATATCATTAGGTTACTTTTCACAACAATTAAAAGAAGGAGAAGTTGGATCTTCGACCATGCCTCATAAAGTCAATCCAATTGATTTTGAAAATGCAGAAGGTAATTTAGGTATAGCTAATGCATTCCTGACTCACATTAGCAATACAGTAACTATTTCAAGATGGCAGAGAGATCTTACAGACTCAACGATAATGCGAAACTTGGGCTCTTCCTTTGGATATATAAATTTAGCTTTGTACTCTTTATTGAAAGGACTTAATAAATTAGAGATTAACAAAATAAAATTAAAACAGGATCTAGATGATTCCTGGGAAGTCTTAACAGAGGCCATTCAAACAATTATAAGAAAAAATAATATACCCAATGGATATGAATTGATGAAAAAACTTTCTAGAGGAAAAAAAATCTCTAGAGAAGACTTGGCAAAATTTATAGATGCAATGGATGTACCTTATACTGATAAGCAGATTCTATCGAAGCTTACTCCAAGTTTATATATCGGGTTAGCAGAAAAACTAGCCAAAGATCTAAAAGATAGTTGATTTATAGACATTTACCGTTAAACTGACGCCTTTTTTAAAATCCTATAAATCTTCCTTTTTAACTTAACAGGTACAGCAATAAGATTTAAGATTTTAAGTGACTTCAATTATTAAATAGGAAGGAATATGACCTCTTACAAAGATTTGATTAAAGAGCTTACTGAACTAAAAAGTAAGGACAAAAGCTCAAACGTAAACATTAACCCAGAGAATGCAGCCAGGATGAGAATGCAGAATCAATTCCAATCAGGACTTGATATTGCAAGGTATACAGCTGCAATAATGAGAAAAGATATGGAAGAGTATGATGTCAATTCAGAATCTTATACTCAATCTTTAGGGTGTTGGCATGGTTTCATTGGGCAACAAAAACTCATATCTATTAAAAAGCATTTTGGTAATACTGACAAAAAATATTTATATTTGTCTGGATGGATGGTAGCAGCTCTAAGATCTGACTTCGGCCCATTGCCTGATCAATCTATGCATGAGAAAACAACAGTAGCCTCATTGATTGACGAACTATACACATTCTTGAAACAAGCTGACGCCAGAGAACTTGGTGGCTTGTTTAGAGAGTTAGATGCATCTACGGACGATAAGAAAGAAGAAATACAAAATAAAATAGACAATTTTCAGACACACATTGTTCCAATAATTGCTGATATTGATGCGGGCTTTGGAAATGAAGAAGCAACTTACCTTATGGCCAAGCAAATGATAGAAGCTGGAGCTTGTTGTATCCAAATAGAAAACCAAGTTTCGGATGAAAAGCAGTGCGGACATCAAGACGGCAAGGTAACAGTGCCTCATTCTGACTTTTTAGCAAAAATTAATGCGGTTCGTTACGCATTTTTAGAACTAGGCGTTGATGATGGAGTAATTGTTGCAAGAACAGATTCATTGGGTGCAGGTTTAACTAAACAAATTGCCATTACTCATGAAGTGGGAGATTTAGGCGATCAATATAATTCTTTTTTAGATTTAGAAGAAGTTGCTGAGGGTGAAATGAATCATGGTGATGTGCTTATTAACCATCATGGGAAAGTAGTAAGACCAAGAAGATTGCCTAGTAATCTTTATAGGTTCAAAGAAGGAACCGGAGAAGCTAGATGTATATTAGATTCTATAACAAGTCTTCAAAATGGGGCTGATCTAATATGGATAGAAACAGAAAAACCTCATATAGGTCAAATTGGTGCGATGATGGATGAAATTAAAAAAGTGGTACCTAACGCAAAACTGGTCTACAACAATAGTCCGTCTTTCAACTGGACATTAAATTTCAGACAACAAGTCTTTGATTCAATGGTCGAAGAAGGAAAAGATACCTCTTCATATGAACGTGAAGACTTGATGAGCATAGATTATGATCTTACAGATCTAGCAAAAGAAGCAGATGAAAGAATCAGAACTTTCCAGGCTGATGCTGCAAAACAAGCAGGTATCTTCCATCACCTTATAACACTTCCAACATATCATACTGCCGCCCTATCGACAGATAATTTGGCCAAAGAATACTTTGGCGAAAAAGGGATGCTTGGCTATGTGGAAGGTGTTCAGCGGAAAGAAATTAGAGAAGGCATAGCGTGTGTTAAACATCAAAATATGGCAGGATCTGACATGGGAGATGATCACAAAGAATATTTTGCAGGTGAAGCTGCTCTAAAAGCTTCTGGTGAAGACAACACTATGAATCAATTTTAGAGAATTCTTACTGATACAAAAAAGGGAGCCTTAAGCTCCCTTTTTTATTGCTCAGCACATTTAGAGGGGTTTCCTCCGCAAAGTTCACAATCTCTGCCAGGCTCTAGATTAGCAAGGCCTCCACATGAACCTGAAATAGGCTTTTTTCCAAAAAATAATCCTACAGACATAATGCAAACTATTGTCATTAATATAAGAAATATAATCAGGATGTCTAACATATTTATATTTTAACCTTTTGTAGTTCTTTAGAGAATATTAATTTAGCTTCATTGTTGTCTTCAGTAACAAATAGAGCCTTGATATTATTTTTGTCTGCAAAATTTATGGCTTGATTTAATTCCATTGCATTGAGTGCAGTAGCAATCGCATCCGCTTTCATTGTATCTGTTGATATAACAGACACTGATTTTTTATTGAATTCACTTGGCAAGGTATTGGAATCCATTGTATGACTGTATTTCTCATCATTAAATATTCTTATATTCATATAATCTCCTGAAGTCGCCATTGCAAAAGATTCATGATTATCGGAATAAAAAATATGAATGAATGTAGAAGGATTTAAGGGATTGATAACTCCTACCTTCCAGGCTTTCCCATCAGGCTTTAAAGTCGTTGTTCTTATTTCCCCACCCAGCTCTACCATGAAACTCTTAATTTTTTCTTCATTTTTTAGAAATAAGAAGGCCTTATCTATCGCAAAACCTTTGGCAATTGAAGAGAAATCTAACGCAATATCTTTAAGTTTCTTAACCAGAAATTTCTCTTTATCAAACTCTATTGAGTTACACCCTATTTGGTCTTTAAAATATCTCAGATCAATTTTTTTTGGCTTCTCCTTAACTTCTTTTGGACCGAACCCCCAGGAGTCCACTATCTTGCCAATAGTTACGTCATAGACCCCATTAGTTTTTAAACATAAAGTTGTTGCGTAAGCCAAAACCTCTATAAAGTCTTTATCTACTTGAGTCCACTCACCTATTACAGATTGATTAACTCTAGAAATCATAGAGCCTTCTATATAAGTCGACATCTCTTCATTCACATTGCTAAAGATATTTCCTATTGATGATTCTATATTTTCAGGGTTATCAATCTGTAGATTAATGTTATAAGTCGTGCCCATCACTGAACCAGAAATATTTTCTACAACTATCTCGTCTTCAAATAAAAAAGAAATCGAAATTATAAAAACAAAGGAAATTATAAGGAAAATTGGAAGATAGATCTTTATCAAGTATTAACTACCAAAGTCATCAAATTTAATCGCCTCTGGTTCTACACCCAGTCTATCAAGCATATCAAAACAAGCGTCCATCATCATAGGGGGACCACACATGTAATATTCACAATCCTCAGGTGCCGCATGATCTTTTAGATACTGATCATGTATAACTTGATGAATGAAGCCTGTATAACCTTCCCAATTATCTTCAGGAAGAGGATCAGAAAGTGCAACATGCCACTGAAAATTCTCATGCTCTTCTGCTAGCTTGTCATACTCTTCTGTATAAAACATTTCTCTGAGGCTTCTTGCGCCATAGAAGAATGTAATCTTTCTGTTTGTATTTAACCTGAGCAATTGATCGAAGATATGAGAACGCATTGGAGCCATGCCAGCTCCTCCGCCTATAAAGACCATTTCGCTTTCAGTTTCTTCTGCAAAGAATTCACCAAAAGGGCCAAAAATAGTTAACTTATCGCCTTCTTTAAGATTAAAAATATAAGAAGTCATTTCTCCTGCCGGAAAATCTGTACCCGGAGGCGGGGAAGCAATTCTAATATTAAATTTCATTATCCCTTTCTCATTTGGATAATTAGCCATAGAGTAAGCTCTAATAACAGGCTCTAATGTTTTTGACGTATTTTCCCAAACTCCAAATCTATCCCAATCTTCGTGGTATTCTTTATCAACATCGAATGATTTATATTCAAGTTCATATGGTGGTATTTCCATCTGGACATAACCACCTGCTTTAAATCCAACCTCCTCACCCTCTGGAAGTTTCAGAACAAGCTCTTTAATAAAAGTTGCAACGTTCTCATTTGATACAACTTCACATTCCCATTTTCTTGCTCCGAATACCTCGTTAGGTACAACAATTTCCATGTTATCTTTAACTGGAACTTGACATGATAAACGCCATCCTTCTTTTTTTTCTTTATTTGTAAAATGAGACTCCTCAGTAGGAAGTATAGAACC
>CALJGK010000011.1 GCA_938075195.1 uncultured SAR86 cluster bacterium | reverse complement strand
AAAAATTTGTAAAAAAAGGTTACAAAATATCTATATAATGCACGAATTCAACGATAGACACGTAGCTCAGTCTGGTTAGAGCACCACCTTGACATGGTGGGGGTCGGTGGTTCGAGTCCACTCGTGTCTACCATTCTTCCTTAGTAGATATGTTATGCTGAAAAGATGATAGAAATCTTTAAGGCTAAGTCTGTCATTACAGTTAACCCTTCAATGCCAAGAGCTGAAGCCGTAGCTGTTAGAGACGGTTTAATACTAGAAGCAGGAACTCTTGAGACACTGCAACCATGGCTCGTAAATAATGAATATTCAATTAATGAGCAATTTAAAGATTCTATTATTGTTCCTGGTTTAATTGATCCACATTTACATCCTTCAATGGCTGCTGTTTTATTGCCTACATTCTTTATAACGGCTATGGAGTGGAAACTACCTTGGGGGACAACACCTGCCACTAAAACACCAGAAGCATATGATGAAGCCCTAAAGAGAGCTTGTACAAATCCGACTCATAAAGACTTATTCATAACGTGGGGTCATCATGAGTTGTGGCATGGACCAATATCAAGAGACAGAATTAATTCTATAGAAAGTAAGAAACCAGTTATTGTATGGAACAGATCATTTCATGAGCTTTGTATGAATGATGCGGCTTTGGACTATCTTGATATCAAAGAAGATGATGTGAAAAATGCTTCCCAAATTGATTTTGTTAAAGGAAGATTTTTTGAGCTTGGCTTAGGTTTTGCTATTCAAAAATTAAATCCATTTATCTTAGATCAAGAAATATTCTCTAACGGTTTAAAGAAACTAAAAGAAGTTGTTCATTTTGGAGGCCAGACAACTATTGCTGATATGGCAGTAGGTCTTTTCAATTTTGATAATGAGCTCAATGCTCAAAAGCTTATTTATGAAAATGACGATACTCCATTTAGAGTGGAGTTGGTCGCTCATGCTACAGCCATGACAAGCTTGTCTGGTGGTGGTTTGGAAAAAGGTGAAGAGCTGATAGCGTCATTGCATGATCATAATTCTCATCATCTAAAATTTGGAAAGAGGGTGAAGTTATTTACGGATGGTGCCTTCTTTGCTCAAGTGGCTCAATTAATGGAACCAGGATATATTGATGGTCACCAAGGTGAGTGGCTAAGCACTCCCAAACAATTTGAAGAAATTGCCAGGATCTATTGGAATAAAGGATATGCCATTCATGTTCATGTGACGGGTGACCTTGGTCTGGAGTTGGCTATCGATACACTAGAGAAACTTCAATTTGAAAAACCACGCTTTAATCATGGATTTACCCTGGAGCATTTTGGACTTTCTACACCTGAGCAAGTTTATCGGTTGTCAAAACTAGGAGCTAATGTCTCAGCAAATGCTTATTACCTTTACGAACTTTCTAACATTTATGCCAATCATTCAGTGGGGTATGAAAGAGCATCCTCTATGGCGAGGGTAGGTTCTTGTTTTAGAGAAGGTGTGACAACTGGTTTGCATTCGGACTTTACTATGGCGCCTGCACAACCCCTTATGAGCATGTGGGTTGCGGTAAATAGAATCAACGAAAAAGAAGAAATTATGTCTCCTGAAGAAAGAATTACTCCTCAACAAGGTCTTGAGGCCGTTACGATAAATGCAGCTAGAATCCTTGGGCTTGATCATGAGATAGGGAGTATAAGATCAGGAAAGAAAGCTGATTTTACAGTTTTATCTGAAGATCCATTATCCATCAACCCTATGAAAATCAAAGATATCAATATCGAAGCCACTGTATTTGAGGGCAAGGTCTTCAATATCAATTAGTTATGGTTCCTCTTACTGTTTTTTGTGGTTATTTAGGATCTGGAAAAACTACTCTAATAAATAATATTCTGCAAAGTACTCAAAAGCCTATTGGTGTTCTGGTTAATGATTTTGGTGAACTAAATATTGATGAGCAATTAATTTTAAATCAGAATGATTTAACCGTTTCTTTAACTAATGGATGTGTTTGTTGTAATTTAAATGATGATCTAGGTGCCTCCCTGGAATTTATGCTGAAACAGAATGTGGAAGCTGTTTTATTAGAATCAAGTGGAGTCGCACTTCCAGTTAAGATGTCTAATTACGGCTCTACTTGGCCTGGCTACTGTTTGAATCAGACCATAACTGTTGTGGAAGGAAAAACTATAAAGGATTTATTAATAGATAAGTTTGTCTCTAAAACCGTTGAAGCTCAAATTACTCAATCTGATCTGATTTATTTAAATAGATTTTCCACAAAAGACATAGATTTAATTTCTGCACTTAATGAAGAGTACTTAATAGAAGATGATAAGGAGATTCTCTATGAGTCAATTTTTGATCCTAAGAATTTGTCTTTGAGATCTAAAGATATATCTTATGAAGATCATAATCAGTTGAAATCAGAAGTTCTTTTGATTAATCATCCAATTAGCAAGGATATTATTTTAAAATTCATAAAAGAGAATCCTGATATTGAAAGATTAAAGGGTTGGATTTCAGATGCTGATAGAAATACTTGGTTAGTTCAAAAGACAAGAAGTGAGTGCAATTTCTCTATCTCTAATTATGAAACTTTATCAAGATTGGTGGTGATTTATAAAGACAAGGTCAATCTAGAATCACTAGGGATTTAATCTTCCTCGTTATCCTTATCATCGTCGTCGTCATCATCTCCATCTACGATGCTTCCAAGCACCTTGAAGGGAACTTCAGCAACTTTTACAGTTGTAGAGACTGCCGTTCCAACTAGACCTGCAACAGCACAACTACTGAGTGAGATTACCATCAATAAAAGTAATATAGATTTCATTTTTTACCCCAATGTCTTTATCTCTAATACAATAACACTTTAATAAGAATAATTTGAGGTAAATTCATGATTACACTTTTTTACGCTGGTGCATTAACTTTATTGTCGATCATACTCGCCGGTTTAACTGGTAGAAGGCGTGTAAAAACAGGAACTAATCTAGGTCTGGGTGAAGATTTTGGCATGTTACAAATATCTAGAGCTCATGGTAATCTTTTAGAGAATGCAGTCTTTTTCTTAATACTCTCCTTCGGGCTTGAAATGATTGCTCAGATATCCTCTATCACTCTAATGATTCTGGGTGATATCTTTTTACTTTCAAGAATAGCTCATGCATATGGCATTACTCGTCCAGATGCGCAAAGTGCTTTTAGATTTCTTGGCACAGCTGGCAATATGATTGTTCTACTTATTCAATCTATCATGGCTATAGTTCTTTCTGTCTCTTGGTTAGCTAGCAATAATTGGGGTCTTTAAAAGATGAAAAGAACTCTTTTTTTACTCTTTGCACTTTTAAATTATTCTTTATTTGCTGAAGAGAGCACTGCGACAATACATGTTGAAAAAATAGTTCTAGGCTCAGGGTGCTTTTGGGGAGCGGAGAAAGGTTACGAAGCACTACCGGGAGTAATGAATGCTGTATCGGGTTATGCCGATGGGGAAGGCGTTCGACCTTCCTACAGAGAAATAACTAAATTTAAGAATAAATTTAATCCTCAAAATCATGCTGAAGTCGTTGAGGTAACTTTTAATAAAAATCTAATTTCCTTGGAGGAATTGGTTATTCATTATCTTGAATCTCATGATCCAACCCAATTAAATAGGCAAGGCAATGACATAGGTACACAATACAGATCGGTCATCTTGTATACAGAGAATTCTCAAATAAAAATTATTGAGGATTTGATCTCAAAATATCAAGTTTTACTCAATCAATCAGGATACAAAGAGATTAAAACTTCTATCAAGCCTCTAAAGGAATTTTTTGTAGCCGAAAATTATCATCAAGATTACATCAAAAAGAATCCAAATGGATACTGTCCTGATCACTCTACAGGCGTGAGATTCGCAAGTGATACAACCAATCAAAAACAAGACAATGACCTGATTAAGATCGGAAAAAATATCATAGTTATTGAACCCGAAGGATATTGTCCTTATTGCGAAAATTTTAAGAAAGATGTTTCAAATTACTACCAAGGCACTATCCCACTTGTTTCGCGATTAGCTACCAATCTAGAAGGCCTTGAAATCAAAACCCCAACCTGGGCAACGCCTACAATTCTATTTCTAGAAAATGGAAAAGAAGTATTTGGATACCAAGGTTATCTCTCTCCAAAAGAATTCTATAAAGCATTAGGTTTTTTTAAATTAGGAAATTCTGAAGCTTACCGTGTTGCTTTTGATGAAGGCACTGATGCCAGATATTGTAAAGAATATGAGATATTTAAAAATACTCCAGATGGTGTTTTTATTGATAAATTAAGTGGGGCGGCTTTGTTCGATACTAGAGATAGATTCAATTCAAAAACTGGTTGGTTGTCTTTTACTAAACCCGTTAAGAACTCTGTTTACAGAAAGGCTGACAATAGTTACGGCATGAGACGTATTGAAATTAGATCCACTACTTCGGATATTCATTTAGGTCATGTATTTCCCGATGGTCCTAATGGAATGCCACGATATTGTATAAATGCAACTGTACTTGAGTTCAAAACTCGTGGAGAATTCAATAAATCTAAAACAAAGGAGAAAGTATGAAAGGAAAGATCGCTAAATATGTAACCGTAGGTACTAATGATTTGCAAAGAGCTAAAGCATTCTATGATGAACTATTTTCAGAGCTTGGCGTTACAAGCTTTGGGCCCAATGAAAGAAGCTTTTTTTGGACAATCCCTGGAGATGACACTAATTTTGCAGTATTCCTGCCTTATGATGGTGAAGAGGCAACAGTAGGAAATGGAAGTATGGTTGGTATTACTCTTGAAACTACAGACGACGTAGATGCCTTGTACAAAAAGGCAATTGAATTAGGGGCTAAGGATGATGGAGAGCCGGGACAGAGAGTGCCAACATTCTATGGATGTTATGTAAGGGACCTAGATGGTAATAAACTTACCTTTTGTAAGTTCGGGTAGATTATAAAAAATCTGCTACCGTATCAAAAATAACGTATCCAACGAGTATTCTAATGGTAAGAGTGGTTCTTAATGAATCACTCATTTCCATACCCCATTTCTTTCTTACCTTTTTAGGGTTTATTTCAGCAGACATAGCAAGTTAAGAAGCCCATGAGATAAAATTAATCACTACATATACACCTGCAAAAACAGGAATAAAGTAGCTGATTTCTCTACTAATCTTACCAATAGTTTTTAATTTTAAAGTTTTTTTACTGTTCATACACAGACTTATGCAATATCTGTGCCAATGTTATTTTTGTTTAAATGTCAGTAAAAGGACCAAAATTAGTGCATATTCAACCGATAGGTATTAGATCTGAGCATTTTTATTTTTTCGCTGTCACTATCCATGTAGCGCTAGGGAATAACAGTCCGTCATTATTGTGAAAGTCTGAAAACTTCCCTATTAATGCCTCTAATATTTCTTCTCTTAACTCTGTTGGAGAGTTCTTAAGCATTTCTGTAACCACAGGATTGATCGTTAGATAGTCTTCACACGCTTCTCTTATGGACTTTCCGGAAAACATAACAATATCTTCTTGATTGTCTTTGATCTGAATGTCTCTAAATCCAGATTCGGTCAAGATTTCATTAATATAACTCTTATCTTCAAAGGCAAAGGGCCCTGGACTCTTCGGTGCAGGAGCAGGTAGATCAAGAAATTCCTTGATTACCTGAATCGATAAACTTTGCCAAGGATTTAGAGATGCGTGTTGCCAGCATACGAAACTTAATTGACCATTGTCTTTTAGAGAATGGTTTATGTTTTTAAATGCCTCGAACGGATCCTCAAAAAACATTACCCCAAATCTTGAAAATGCTATGTCAAAATAACTACGAGGCATTTCGTCCACCTGAACATCTTTTACTTGAAAACTTGTATTATTAAGCATCATGTCAGAGGCAGTTTTAGTTGCTCTTTCAAGCATTGGTTCTGATATATCAACTCCAATTACTTCTCCTTGGGTGACTGCCTTGGCAATTTCTAACGTTGTGGCTCCGCATCCACATCCAATATCAAGAATCTTTCTTTCTCCACTTAAATCAAGCCCTTGAATAGCTCTTTCTCCAAGCGGATTCAGCATGATATCCATCTCTCTTTGTTTATCTACCCAAACATCTCCTCCAGCTCCAGACCAAAATTGTTTTTGCTTGATATTCTTATCTTCCATAATTTTCCTCTTAATTGATGCGTATCATTTTATTTCAATTAATGTAAAAATTACAAACTATGGACATGCAAATTAAAGACTCTTTACTAGACTTAATAGGTGGAACACCTATGTTGAAGTTAAATTCACTTGATACTGGACTTTGTAACCTATATGTAAAAATGGAATCGAACAATCCAGGTGGATCGATCAAAGACAGAGTTGGACTTTCTATTATTCAAGAAGCAGAAACATCAGGTGCACTCCAACCTGGAGGAACTATTATTGAAGCAACTGCCGGTAATACTGGTATAGGTTTGGCCTTAGTTGCTGCCTTGAAAGGCTATAAAATTATCCTCGTAATACCAGACAAAATGAGTCGAGAGAAGATTCTTCATTTAGAGGGGCTGGGAGCAGAAATTATTTTAACGAGATCTGATGTTCCAGAAGGCCATCCAGAATACTACCAAGATGTGGCAAGAAAGCTTGCTCTTGATACGCCCGGTTCCTTTTTAGCTAATCAATTTGGTAATCCAGCTAATCCAATGGCTCATAGAACGACTACAGCTCCTGAAATTTGGGATCAAATGGAAGGCAAGATAGATGCCGTTGTTGCAGGAGTAGGATCTGGAGGTACGCTCACAGGTCTTGCTGAGTTTTTTAAATCTAAAGATCCCTCTATTTGCATGGTTGCCGCAGATCCAGAAGGTTCGATAGTTGCTGATGCAATCCTGAAAGGTGAATATTCTTATGAAGGTGGAAGCTGGCTAGTGGAAGGTGTAGGAGAGGATTTTATTCCAGACGTTTTTGATACTTCACTCATGGATGACGCGGAAACAGTTACAGATAAAGAAGCTTTTGAAGTGTTACAAATAATACTCAAAGAAGAAGGAGTATTAGGGGGCTCTTCATCGGGTACTCTAGTTGCAGCAGCCGCTAAATGGTGCAGAAAACAGACAGAACCTAAAAACGTAGTCACATTTATTTGCGATACGGGTAACAAGTATTTATCTAAGGCATTTAATAAGTCTTGGCTACATGATAATAATCTTCTTGAATTAGAAAAGTTTGGAGATTTAAGAGATTTAATCAATAGAAGGGCAGATAAGGGAGAAATGATTACTGTAAATACTAGTGAGACTTTATTGGTTGCTTATAACAGAATGAGAGCTTCTGATATCTCACAGATACCAGTATTAAGTGATGGGAAGTTGGTTGGTGTTTTAGACGAAGAAGATCTTCTATTCACTGTCAGTAAAGAACCAGGTAAGTTCTCTGACAATGTTTCACTGCATATGATAGACAGACTAGATACTCTTCAATTTAATGCCTCTAAAGATGAACTGCTTGCTATTCTTTCGGAAGGAAAAGTCGCTATTGTCTACAAAGAAGAGACTTTCATTGGTTTTGTAACCAAAGTCGATTTAATAAACTTTTATCGTAACAAATTGAACTAATTATTTATGTCTACAAAAAAAAATAAACAAGGTTTTGAAACTAGGGCTATACATGCAGGGCAAGAACCGGACCCTACCACAGGAGCAATCATGACTCCTATCTACACCAGTTCAACTTATGTTCAAGAGAGTCCAGGTGTCCATAAAGGATATGATTATTCAAGGAGTGTGAATCCAACACGTAAAGCCTTAGAGTCTTGTATAGCTGATCTTGAGGGGAGTAGTTTTGGATATGCTTTTGCTTCCGGAATGGCAGCTAGTGCAACGGTTTTGGAATTATTAGATTCTGGTGATCATGTAATTGCTATGGATGATCTATATGGAGGAACGTATAGATTGTTTGAGAATGTTAGGAAGCGGTCTGCTGGGCTTGATTTCACTTTCTGTGATCTGAGCGATCTATCCACTTTAGAAAACTCTATAAACGAAAAAACAAAAATGATTTGGATTGAAACACCTACTAATCCTCTATTGAAGATAGCAGATTTGGAGGCCATTTCTAGTTTTGCAAAAAGTCATAACCTAATTGCAGTATGTGACAACACTTTCTGTTCACCTTTCGTTCAAAATCCTCTTGAGCTTGGTTTTGATATTGTGGTTCATTCAGCAACAAAATATCTAAATGGTCATTCAGATCTTATTGGAGGCGTCGTTGTTTGCTCCAATGACAGAGAGGAATTGGCAAGTGAGATCTTGTATCTGCAGAATGCAGTGGGCTCTATCATGAATCCATTTGATTCTTTCTTATTACTCAGAAGTTTAAAAACACTTCCGATTAGAATGGAAAGACACTGTTCAAATGCTCATAAGATTGCTCTGTACTTAGAAAGTCATGATGCTATTGAAAAGGTTATTTATCCTGGACTAGAGAGCCACCCTCAGCATGAGATTGCAAAAAAACAAATGAATGGATTTGGGGGTATGATTTCTGTAGTTCTTAAGGGCGGTTTAGAGAGTGCTACAAAGTTTTTAGAACGAACTGAATTATTTTCATTAGCAGAAAGTCTAGGCGGAGTGGAAAGCTTAATTGAACATCCTGCGATAATGACACATGCTTCTATCCCTCCAGAGATAAGAGAAGAAATTGGAATTAGTGATGGTCTTGTAAGATTGTCTGTGGGAATCGAGTCAATAGAAGACTTAATGCTAGATATAGAAAATTCTTTAAATTAATTATTTAAGCCCACTTTCCAATTTACCGATTTAGAAGATTCTTCTATTTTATTCTCTATGCCAAGCACTAGAGAGAATAAAGCCATTCTAATTACTACGCCGTTATCAGCTTGCCTGAAGATGGCCAAATTTGGATTTTCATAAAGATCAGTATCAAGCTCATTAGCATCACTCCTAGAATCTCGAGGCAGTGGATGCATGATGACTGTATTGGGCTCGCAATTAGCAGTATAGATTGACTGGTTCAAGCTCAACAGCCCTCTATATCTATTGGCATCCTCTTTATTTGTATATCTTTCTTCCTGCACTCTTGTCACATAGATTATGTCTACCTCAGATATACCTTCTTCAAGATTTTCAGTTTGTATGACATTTATACCTGATGCTTTAAGCTGATTTAAAATTTTAATCGGTAGTTTGAGCTCTTCAGGAGAAATTAGGTTCATCGTTACTTTAGAGTACAAAGATAAAACTTTGCATAATGAATGAACAGCTCTCCCGTATTTTAAGTCACCAACCAACGCTATTCTTAGACCATCTAGAGATTTATTATTCTGTGAAAGTTCTTTTTCTATGGTGTAGAGATCAAGCAGAGCTTGAGAAGGGTGCTCATTTGAACCGTCTCCACCATTAATTACAGGTACACGACTCGCCTCAGCGAATTTTTTTACCGAACCTTCTTCTGGGTGGCGCATAACAATGATATCGCTATAACCACTTAGAACCTGTGCAGTATCCGCTAAGGATTCCCCTTTGGCTAAAGAAGAACTTCCCACTTCTGTAATTTCCCTTACATTTCCTCCTAAGAGATTAAAAGAAGCCCCAAAACTAATGCGAGTTCTGGTACTAGGTTCAAAGAACATATTGCCAAGAATAGCTCCTTCTAAGACTCTGGTTATTTTTTGTTTGGAAGCGTAAGGTTCTAACTTATCTGCAACAGAGAATAATTTATCTATATCTGAACGATCAAATTGATCTATAGAAAGGATATGATTGCCGCTAAAATCCATCTGCCATAAGTGTTTTGTGGAGGCATCTTATCACTATTCCCTTTAATTTAGATAATTTAGAAAAATTGGAGAGGACCAAGCACGTTCCCCTATAGGTGCTAAACAATCATCACTCGGATCAAAATCTGGCCCACTTGCATAACAGGGCCTGATTTTTATGCACTCTCCAAATTCATTATATTCACAGCGCAAAGGGTCTCCGCCTACAGCATCAGTTTCCATTTGTATTGCTCTAACGTAGTAAATAGCATTCTCTTTTGCAGAAGAAAAGGCATTATCCTGAAAGCCAATGGAACAACCCTGACCAACATCATCGCATTCAAAGGTTTTCCAAGGATCTTGTATGGCTTCGTCTAGTGAATCTAGATTTTGAGTAGGTAAGATTTTAACTATTTCAATTCTATCGATTAGATACCTTTCATTGCTCGGGTTATAGCATTCATTTAGACATAATCTAGAGATTTCTTCTTTAGACATTGCTGTGTGAACATAATCTGGACAGCCAGGTAGCTGTTTAAAAGATCCTAGCGCTCGTACCTCGAAAGTGGGGTCAGATGGTATTGCAATTTCACTTCCCATCGGTATTTCTTGATTGTTATAGATCAAATTAAACCATAGAAGAATTCTTTCTCCCGAAGTGGCGTAAACCTCTCTGTCATATAGTGAATTATAGATATTATTTCTTTCTAGTTTATCGGCATGAACAGCAACCAAACCACCGGTTGAGTAAAATGAAGCACCACGTTCAGGAGGGAGAATCCACGTAAGATTATCTTTAGCTCCCCATGAATCACCCATCGATTTTCTTGCAAATTCTTTATACCCTGCGCCAGCTCTGGCCTTATGATTGTCTGTTGATCCTATTAATCCCATTTTAAAAGAGTTCACTGTATTCCCAATCTCAACTTCTGATGCTAAGGCTGCTTGAGAGCTCATGGCAGGTCGATAAGTATAAGCCGGCAAGAAAGAGTTTTTTAATTGACCACATTGTTTCCAATCTTCTTGAGTGGCATTCTCCACTAAGCTAAATCTTAAAAGGCCAGATGAATTATTTGCAAACTCTTTTCTGATGTCATCAGCCTTGTCACTGCATCCCTTACCAGTCTCATTAAGACACTGTTGATTAACTATTTCCCCAGCTCTCCAGCAACAAGGTTCAAATTCTGGTGTAGGCAGAGGGCATTCAAACCCTCCAGAAGGTAATTTCTTGGTATGTTGTATATTTTTATAAACTTCCGAATTACCATGGCCTGAGTACACTTCCATTAATCTTTGTTTTTTAGGGTCATGATTATCATTAAGAAGTTGGGAACTCATTGTTGAGTTTGCAGGGGAGTGTATTCCCCAAGTTGTTCCATGAGGTATGACAAGAGCATCTAGTCCCAGTTCGTCAATTTTATTGAAAAGCTCTCTGGGTGTATTAGCCCTTTCCTTACATTCCAACGCGTCTTTGACATTCTCATCACAAAATGGAATAGAGTAACTTTCATCCCTGAACTTTAGAAAATCAAAATCAATTGATTCAGGAGGAAAATCAGCTATCAAGGGCAAGAAAGGAGTAAGGTCATTTTCTATCAGAAGATCTAGCCCGGTTAAACCGGCGCCGATTGGTACATCAGGAGCGTTATATAAATCTCTAAGGATCACATTCTTGTGTCCAAAGTGAGTTTCAGGAGAAGAACCCATTTGAGTCCATTCCCAACCTGCAAACACGACTAAATCCTTATTCTCATCACTGGATATTTCATCACAATTCCTGATAGAGTTAAGAGAATCATCCCACATCTCTTTTGTCATCCCCTCAGCATGATCAGTGATCGAGAAAAAATCTAAGGAAGAGCAAAAGCGTGCAAAATTGCATGCATCTGAAGGAGGATGCACACCTTCGCCTTGAAGCATCGGTAGGCTAAATAGAAAAGCATCTTGTGAAAAAGTTGTATGGACATGCAAATCACCAAAGAAGATTTGCTTTTCGGTTAATTGATTTTCGCTAATCGGTCTTGGGGAATAAACTAATTCTCCATCCTCAGGAAGAGATCCAAACCATCCACTAGACGAAATGAAAACATAAAGGAGAGCTAGGATGAAGGGACTGAGTATTAAGCCTAGAAACTTCAAGAACTTAATCATTTAGACCTCTTCCTCTTAAAGATATCCATTCATTAGTTGGACTGTCTATTTCTCCAAATCCAGTTCCCGTTTCGGCAAAATGATAGACCATTGCAGATCTTTTGGATTTAGATTTATTATCATAAGATTTATGCATCAAGAAGCTGTGAAAAAGAAGAAGGTCTCCTTTTTTAAGAGTCATAGGTACCTCTTCAGAAAAATCATGATCTTTAATTTCAGTATATCCGTAATTTGATCCCTCTCTATCATCAGGTAAATGTTCATGCAAAGACTCTTTATGAGACCCTGGAAGAACTACTAGGCAGCCATTTTCTAAAGTAGCCTCACTGGTAGCTAACCAAGCTGCAACTTGAGGTTCTCTATCAAATGGAAAATAAGATGAATCCTGATGCCAAGGCTGTCCCCAAGCCCCAGGATTTTTGAAGATAAACTGACTCAGAAAACAATCAATATCCGGTCCAATAATATCTTCAAGAATATTTAATAAATTTTCATTTTTAATAAAGGTATTGAATATACCTGTCGAATGAATTCTAAAAAGTTTTGATATCTCATCTTCAATGGTTTGGGCATCAGGATTAGGCTTCATTTCTCTTATCGCTATATGGCCTTCACCAGCATAAGCATGACTAAAGGCACTGCCCTCAGGAACTAGTGATTTAATGATATCCAGCACTTCTAAATTCATATCGTCACAGAAGCTTTCATCTACAAAACCAGGTATCAATATGTACCCACCATTATTCCAGCTGTTCATTTGATCTTCAGTCATGAACTTTGCTGTAATGACTTTATCACTAGAAGTTCTTCCTGTTTGTTGATTGACTCGATTGGAAAAATCATTTTTTGATTCTTGATCTATATCTTTTCTGTCCATAATAAAAAATTTTAACAAATTAAATCGTACTTAAGGTGGTTTAACTGCGACTAATTTGAGAAGATTACTTTAAATAATTTATATGGAGTAATTATGGCTACGTTTACAGACTTAAAAAATCAATTAGAAGCATCATTCAACGCGGAAGGAGCTAGCGGAGTGGAGGCAACCATTCAAATAAATATTGAAGATTTAACTAACTTCTACGTTGATATAAGCAATGGCGAACTATCTGTTGAAGAAGCAGACCATGAAGATCCAGGTTTAACTCTTACTTTTGACAGTCAAGAAACGATGGAAAAAGTCTTTTCTGGAGATCAACAAGCTGCCATGGGCGCTTTTATGCAAGGTAAGGTTAAATTCTCTGGCGATATGGGCTTAGGCCAAAAACTGGGTTCTGTATTTAAAGCACCAGAGTAATAAACTAAGAAGCGTACTTAACCGAACATCCATAGGGCTTAGTAATTGGCGAACTTATGTCATCTCCATTATTAAGCTCTATAAGTCCATTCTTGATATAATTTTTTGCCTTTAAGAGGTCTTTAAACATGAAACCTCTTCCTCCAGCATCATCAATAGCACCCTGATATCTTAATATGCCACCTTCATCAATAATGTACATATGAGGAGTAGTTTTTGCCTCGTACATTTTGCCAACTGTGCCATCTGAATCTAAGAGAACATGACTAGGTGAGGCACTTCTTTTCATAGTTAATTCATTCGCTTCAAGAGGGGTCACATATCCTTGAGTTCCAGGTGCAGAAGAAATAATACTCAGCCAGACTGCATCTATCTCTTTTGAAAATTGTTGTGTCGACTGCATATTGCCGGTTTTATAGTGTTTAGCTACAAAAGGGCAACCATGATTAGTCCACTCAATAATAACTTTTTTTCCAATGAATTCACTTAATGATATTTCTTCACCAAAACTATTTGAAAGAGTAAAGTCAGGCGCCTTAGTGTCTATAGCTTCATAGCTAAAACATATTTCGGAAAAAAATAAGAAGATTAAAAGGTTTATAAATGGATTTTTTTTCATTAATTTATCTCTGTGAGGTATCTTACTAGCGTATCTTCAGTAAGTATTTCTGGCAAGATTGTCGGCTCTCCTTGAGAAGGATAAAGCAAATAAAGCGGCACTCCTGTTCTTCCAAACTCTTCTAATTTTTGTGCTATGTCACTATCTTTTCTTGTCCAATCTGCTTCTAAATATTTGATATTTTTTTGCTTAATAATATCTTTTACGCTTTTAGTTTTTAAGGCAACCCTTTCGTTCACTTTGCATGTTATGCACCAATCTGCCGTAAAGTTTAAAAAAATAATTTCTTGCGAGTTCCTATATTGATCTAACAAGACTTCGCTATAGACCAACTCTTCTTGGGATTGGGTGTCTTTTTCACTATAAGAAGTAGGGATTATCGAAACTGAAAACAGGACGAAGGCTAGAGCAACTAATCTTACTAACCACTTTACCCATTTTATTTCAGAGGTATTTTTCTCCAAAAGCCAGAGAGAAAGGCTAATCAATAATCCTCCAATTAAAACCATCACAACGGTATCACTGTCTACCTGTCCGCTCAGTACCCATAATAACCACAGAGCAGAACCCCACATAGGGAATGCCATGAACTGCTTAAATGTCTCCATCCAAGCACCTGGCTTAGGCAAGAAGGTTAAAAGGGAAGGTTTAACACTGAGGATAAAGTAGGGAAGTGCAAAACCTATCCCTAAACTTAAAAAGATAAAAATTGAATTGATACCAGGCTGCAATAGCGCAAATCCAATAGCAGAGCCCATAAAAGGAGCTGTACAAGGAGATGCAACTACAACTGCAAGTATTCCGGTCAAGAAAGACTCTAGAGATTCATTGTTGACTCTAGCAACTGAACTTAATTGACCTAACTGACCACCAAAAACAAGATTGCTCATAAACATAAACCCTAAGGCTATGAATAAATAAAATAAAACCGAAATAACAATTGGATACTGCAGCTGAAATCCCCAACCTATTGATTCACCGCTAGATTTCAACAAAAGTAATACTAGAGCAATGACAAGAAAACTAAGAATGACTCCAAAAGAATAATACAAACCAAACTTATAAGTCTTCGTTGAAGAGTTCTCACTATGGTCCATAAATCTTAATATCTTTATACTTAGGATTGGAAAGACGCAAGGCATTATGTTGAGTATCAGCCCACCTATAAATGCAAAAAGTAAGAGTAAGATTATGCTTTGATTGTTTTCTGCTTTCTCATCTTCTAGAGGATAGGAGATATTAAAATAGGAGGTCTCTTCGCTATTTGTGGCCTCAATAACGCCTTCAAAAGCATCAAAATTAAGCTGAGCTTTCGAGGCACTGATCTCTAGAATGAAGCTATTAAGATTTTTTTCATATTTTTGATCATCACTATAGGCAGTTAACCCATAGGCTTTTGGAAAGAAATAGACATCTTGGTAATGATCTCCCTCACCAATATCTGTTTGGAGAAAGAATTTATCATCTAGTCTTTCTATACGATAGAGTTGTTCAAAGTCTACCGGTACTGTGCTGAGATATTCATCAATCTCTGCACTTTCTTCGGTGAGTAAAATCTCACCTTTATTGATTTCAAGACTTACCTCACCTTCTTGAGGAATACATATATCTTTGCAGGTATACCAGCCCACCTTAGCTTTTATATCTAAAGGAAAAGAAGCATTTTTTAAAGAAGAGATTTTAGTCAATAAAATAACTTCATCGTTATAACCGAAAGTCATTAATGGTTCGACTGGAATCCTGTGTGGCCCTGGCCAGAGGATTTCAGAAGCTTCAAAACCATTTGAAAGACTCCAGTTAACTGATGCACCTTCACCTGCATCCCCAGGATTTTCCCAATAAGTATGCCAACCTTCTTCAAGTTCAAATTTTATTCCTACCAACAGCTCATCATTTTCTGTCAGCGTTAAGGATTCGGTTACAAGTGAAATCTTAGAGTTGCTTGCCTGAAATTGAGAATCAGCATGAATACTCTGAGAAGAAAGTATTACCGCATAAACAAACAAGAACTTTGTGATATTCTTGTATAGGTTTGATAGAAGTAATTGAAACATGCTAAAAGATTTAAAAAAAAGGTTTAACGAAGAAGGATTTGTAGTCGTCAAAGATGTCTTCAAAGCCCCTGAGATTGAATTTTACAGACAAGTGGTCAAAGAAGCTATTAAAGAGAGAAAGCAACTGGATCTAAGGACCCTTGAAGATAAGTCTGAATATGAACAATCTTTTACTCAATGTCAAAATTTATGGGAAGACTATCCTGAAATTCGAAAACTAACTTTTGACCAAAGAGTTTGCAAAATTGCAGCTGAACTCCTCAATGTTTCTGCTCTTAGAATCTGGCATGATCAGGCCTTGGTTAAAGAGGCTGGCGGTAGAGAAACTGACCCACATCATGACCAACCATATTGGCCAATAAAAGAAAGTAATACGATCACAGCTTGGATACCGCTTTGTAAAATTGATAAAACAAATGGTCAATTAGGTTTTTATCCTGGTTCACATCTAAATAGAGAAAAACAATTTATAAATATTTTTTCAGGAAAGGTAGATGAACGAGAGTTCTTAAATGAATCAAACCTCACTTCTTCTAGGGTCAGTTATCAAGATTTAGATATAGGCGATGTTTCTTTTCATCACGGCCTTACATTTCATAGAGCTAAGCCGAATTCTTCTCTTTCAGAAAGAATAGTTCATACAGCGATTTATTTTGAAGACGGATCAACTAGGGGAGATGATCAGTTTCATTTCAGCGTCAATAGACCAAATATTAAAGTTGGGGATAAGATTGAAAGCGATGTAACACCAATAGCCTATCCTATCGAAGAGCTACCAAATAGACCTAAGCAGAGTATATCTGACGAATTTATGGGTTATAAGATGCTAGGTCTATTACCTAAAGATTGAAATAATTTATCAGATTAGCTCTAACTAGCTTAGTCCATATTCTATAACCCTCGGCATTAATATGTAGGCCATCTTCAACAAATAAGCTTGGATTCGGTTTACCTTCTGCAGTGAGCATTTCTTCCCAAACATCTACAAAAAATAGTAGTTCATCTTTTTCTGACATTTTTGAGATAGTGCTGTTGTATTCCATTTCTTCAGCTTTCAGATATTCACGTGCCACTGAAGGTTTAATGCCAATTACAAAAACAGGAATCCCCGGTAAATTAGCCCTCACTTTACTTAAGAAACTTTTAAAATCATTAATAGTTTGTTTCGGACCTTTCAAGGCCGCAATATCGTTAGTTCCACAAAACAATACAATCGCTTTAGGTTGATAGCCTTTAACTACATCATCAAAGTGATGGTTTACATGAGCGATATGAGCTCCTCCAAATCCCCTATTAATTACTTGCATGGGCTCCATATCTTCTTTAAGTGTTTTCCAAAATCTTATACTCGAGCTTCCAGTAAATAGGATACTTCCCTTTAAAGGAGGACTGACTAGATCTTGATTTAGGAATTCATCGATTGCTTCTTGATAGAAGTCTTCTTTGCTCCAAGCATTTAAGTATAGAGCAGTTTTTTTAATATCTACTTTGGACATTTCAGTATTATTTTTTTCTGCCTGAAGTTGAATCTTTTCTTCTAGAATTTTTATATCATCAGAACAGCTAAAAATAATTACTGAAAGGAGGAGGGCTATAGAATGTTTTATCTTCATGCGTTACCAAAGTCCGGACTAATCATTCTTATATCATAACCAACATTTTTTGATATTTCATTTATTTGATCTTCAGGCTGGACTTCAAAGATTAAATTAAAATCTTCAGGGAAAGACAACCATGCATTTTCTGAGATCTCATTATTTAACTGCCCAGGGCTCCAGCCCGTATAACCCAGTGTCAAAATATAATTATGCGGCCCATCACCTTTTGCGATATCTTCTAAAGCTTTGAAAGAAGTACTCATGAATATCTGTTCACTTACCTGTAAAGTATCTTTCCACGATTTATCAGAGCTATGCAGGATAAAAATTGCACCTGGATTAACGGGACCTCCCAAGAAAGCTTTATCCTTGGAGGTATAGTCTTCTCCTATCTTGAGTCCTCCGAAGAGATCTTTTAAGTCAAGATCTAGCTGTCTGTTAAATATAAGTCCTAGAGACCCACTTGCGCTGTGATCACACATATAAATAAGGGAATCTGTGAAGTATGATGTCTCCTCTTCGCTTGGTGAAAAAAAGAGTATCTTTCCTTTTATTTCTTCCATCTACAGCAACGCCTTAAAAGTCAATTAGATTGATGGAGATTATAGAAATAGAATGCACTAATCACCAGTGCATGTTGAATAGTACCTTCTCTTATTAGTTTAGGAATATCGTCTATATGTTTCTTAATTATTTCAATATCTTCTGTTCCATCCAGGCTTTGATCGCCAAGTTTTTTACAATTTAAGGCAAGATAGGTGTACGTATGATTAGACATAATGGCTGGATTGGATTCTACTCGACCGATTTCTATAACCTTATTGCTTTCAAAGCCAGTCTCTTCCTTAAGTTCTCTTACTGCAGCTGTCTTTGGGTTCTCACCGGGATCTGCCATTCCTCCTGGTATTTCTAGAGAAGCTTGTTCCGTTCCAAATCTATATTGATTGACTAGAACTACCTCTCCTTCTGGTGTGAGAGGTATGATATTAACCCATGTCGGGACTTCCATTACCCATACTTTGTGATCAGACCCCAGTTTCGGAGATGTAACTGAATCTTCTCTCATTTTAAATATCTTATTGTCTAAAAGGTACTTAGATGAATTCTTTTTCCATTTCTTTATCATTGATTTGCCTTAGAATTAGTATTTTATTTAATTATGCTCACTTAAATGACTTCTGAACAGTTTTTAAATTGGATTATTAGTAATCCTGAATTTGCCGGTCTTGCGATGTTTATTATTGGTTTTTTGGAAGCATTTATTATTTCTGGTACTGTTTGGCCTAGTATCATTTTGTTCCTTTTTGCCGTGGGGCTGAGTGAAGCAGATATTAAATTAACTTATATTTGCATCGGAGCAGGTTTAGGTTCTTGGATAGGTGACACATTGAGTTTTTACCTAGGTTTAGTTTTTGGACCTAAATTAAAGAGTTTTTCTTTTATCAAAAAAAGAGAAAGTGCTATAAAACGTGGAGAGCAATTTTTTGAAAAATATGGTTGGGGTGGTATTTTGATTGGACGTTTAATACCTGCAATTAGACCTTTTATACCTTTCATTGCTGGTTTATCTTCAATGAAGAG
>CALJGK010000010.1 GCA_938075195.1 uncultured SAR86 cluster bacterium | reverse complement strand
TCTATATTTTCTTCAGCTAAGATTGGTCCACCAGCTGCAACTAGACCTATTATCGGTATATCATCATTACCAGTATCATTTAGAATTATTCCTCTAGATGCACCGGAGAGAATACTAATAAAACCCTTCTTTTCAATAGCTCTTAAGTGTTGTTCCGCAGCGTTATGTGATTTGAAGCCAAGAGATTTTGCAATATCAGCCCTAGTAGGCGGAAATCCTAAATCCTGAATATGAGATTTTATTAAATTTAATATTTCTTCTTGTCTTTTCGTTAAGTTTTTCATAATAGTACTGTAATTATATACAGCATATAGTAATATGCAAACATGTTGAGAATCGGTATAACTTCAAGAGCTTTATTTGACCTAGATTCTAGTCATTCAATTTTTGAGAACGAAGGACTAGAGGCCTATAAAGATCATCAAATTTTAAAAGAAAATATTCCACTCAAACCTGGTCAGGCATTTCTTTTAGTTAAAAAACTTCTAAATTTAAATAAGCAATTCAAAAAAGAAAAACTTGTAGAAGTTATTCTTTTAAGCAGAAATACTGCTGATACCGGTCTAAGAGTCTTTAATTCCATTGAGCATCATGACCTTGATATAAAAAAAGCAGCTTTTTGTGGAGGTAATAGTCCTCATGTTTATGCTAAATCTTTTGGTGCACACCTTTTCTTGTCTACAGAATTTCAAGACTGTAAATCTTCTATAGAGAATGGTATTGCTTCAGCAAGAATAATACCTTCTAAGAGGTCTTTTCTTGAAACTGATGATCTACGAGTTGCATTTGATGGAGATTCAGTCATTTTTTCTGAAGAATCTCAGAAGATCTTTGATGAAAGGGGATTAAAGGCGTTTGATAAAAATGAAAAAGATTTGGCAAATAAACCCTTGAGCGGAGGATCTTTCAAGTCTTTTTTGGATGAACTTTATAAAGTCCAACAAAGCTTCCCAAAAACAGAATGTCCTATCAGAATTGCATTAGTTACCGCAAGATCAGCTCCTTCACATGAAAGGGTTATAAAGACTTTAAGAGAATGGAATATCCGAGTGGATGAGTCTCTGTTCTTAGGCGGTATGGATAAGACAAGCTTCCTTAAAAATTTCGGTGCTGACATTTTTTTTGATGATCAATTAGAAAATTGTAAATCAGCCTCTTTAGAAGTTCCAACTGGTCAAGTAATCAACTTTAATACAAGAAATTACGCTTAATAAATGTATAATCCTCACCTCAAATAAAGAGTGAGTAAATCTATCAATGGAACATGTCTGTCTAGATCTTGAAGGTGTATTAATCCCGGAAATATGGGCTGAAGTAGCTGAGTATACCGGAGAAGAGCAATTTAAATTGACCACTCAGGACCTTAAAGATTATTCTGAACTTATGGACATGAGGATTAATTTGGTGAAATCCATCGGCTTATCATTTTCTGAAATTCAATCATTGGTTGATAAGATGGAACCTTTTGAGGGTGCGAAGGAGTTTATAGATTGGGTAAGGGATAATTTTCAACTCACTATCGTTTCCGATTCATTTTATGAGTTAGCTTGGCCTTTGATAAGAAAGTTAGGAACCCCCTCTATTAATTGTCATTACTTAGACATTCAAGATAACGTATTAAAAGGGTACACTTTAAGAAGGCTTGAAAATAAAAAAAAGGTCGTACAGTCTTTGAAAGATATGAAATTTAAAGTATTCGCTTCAGGGGATTCTTATAACGACATTCAAATGTTACAAGAAGCTGATCTAGGAGTATTTTTTCAGGCACCGAAACATATCAGAGAAGAGTTTAAGGATATAGGTGGTGTAGAGAGTCATCAAGAATTAAAAGAATTATTAATTGAGAATTCTGAATTTTTTGGGAGAAGTTAAAGATGAACGATTCACAAGGAAAAAAGCTTAAAGAAGCACTGTCAAATAATAGTCCTCTAAAAATAGTTGGTACAGTTAATGCTTATACGGCTTTACTTGCTGAAAAAGAAGGTCATGAAGCTATTTATCTTTCTGGAGGAGGGGTTGCAGCTTCTAGCTTGGGAGTCCCTGACCTGGGAATCTCTTCTTTACAAGATGTTTTAGTTGATGTTGAAAGGATCACTAACGCTACTTCTCTTCCTTTGCTGGTTGACGCAGATACGGGATGGGGAGGAGCTTTTAATATATCAAGGACTGTAAAATCTTTGATCAATTATGGGGCAGCTGGAATGCATATTGAGGATCAAGTATCTCAAAAACGATGTGGACACAGGCCCAATAAAGAAATTGTATCAATTCAAGAGATGATAGATAGGATCAAAGCATCAGTTGATTCAAAAACAGACCAAGACTTTATAGTGATGGCAAGAACAGATGCTTTAGCCAATGAAGGACTTGAAAGTGCAATCGAAAGAGCTCTTGCCTATCAAGAAGCTGGAGCTGATGCTCTTTTTCCTGAAGCATTTATAAAACTTGAACAATATGTAGAATTAAAAAAACATATTAAAATTCCTGTTCTAGCTAATATTACAGAATTTGGACAAACTCCACTATTTGGTTGCGACGAGCTCGCTGATTCTGGAGTTGATATGGTTTTATATCCTCTAACTGCCTTCAGGGCTATGAGCAAAGCTGCGGAGATGGTCTACAGGGAAATCAAGCATAGTAATAGTCAGGAGAGTCTATTAAAAAATATGCAAACTAGAGATGAACTTTACGACGTACTAGATTATCATTCGTTCGAAAATAAATTGGATGAATTATTTAAAGATTAAATAAGGAAAAGAAATGGGTGAGAAGAAATTAGATGGGGCAGGATTAAGGGGTCAAGTTGCAGGAAAAACTGCACTTTCAACTGTTGGCAAAGAAGGCAAAGGTCTGACTTATAGAGGTTACGCTATAGAGGAGCTTGCTGAAAAAGCTACTTTCGAGGAAGTCGCTTATATGCTCCTTTATGGAAATTTACCAAATCAATCAGAATACGATTCTTACTCTGCAAAATTAAAATCTTACAGAGCTTTACCGACTGAATTAAAAGAAGTGCTTGAAAGAATTCCTGCTACTGCACATCCTATGGATGTTATGAGAACAGGGTGCTCAATGTTGGGCAATCTGGAACCGGAAGGAGACTTCTCAAATCAAAATGAGACTGCTGATAGAATTTTAGCTTCTTTTGCATCTATAATTACCTATTGGTATAGATATTCGCATGATGGTGTCAAAGTCGAAACTGAGACTGAGCACGCCACTATAGGGGGTCACTTCTTATCCCTGCTGACAGGTCAAGAACCTTCTGAAGATCACGCTAGAGCCTTAGATATTTCTTTAATCCTTTATGCTGAGCATGGTTTTAATGCATCTACTTTTACCGCAAGAACTTGTGCATCAACATTATCTGATATGCATTCTTGTATCACAGCCGGCATCGGAACCTTAAGAGGACCATTGCATGGCGGGGCTAATGAAGCTGCCATGGAGATGATAGAAAAATATTCGGATAGAGAACAAGCAAAGGCTGGTGTTTTAGATTTATTGGCAAACAAAGAAAAGATCATGGGATTCGGTCACGCAGTCTATAAAACAGAGGATCCTCGAAATGCTATTATTAAAATTTGGGCTGAAAAACTATCTAAATTAAGCAATGATGCTACTCTTTATGAAGTTTCAGATGAAATTGAAAGAGTCATGGATGAAGAGAAAGGAATGTTTGCAAACACTGATTTCTTCATGGCCTCCGCTTACCATTATCTTGGAATACCAACAGCTATCTTTACACCTTTATTTGTAATTGGAAGAACTTCTGGTTGGGCTGCAAATGTAATGGAACAAAGAGCTGATAATAGAATTATTCGACCTAGCGAAGAGTATATCGGACCGGATAACTCAGTCTGGGTTGATATGTCTGACCGTTAATTTAAAAGGAAAAAATTATGTCTGGAAACGTTGAAACAAACGTACGTCCTAATCCTGATGACGTACTAGTAAAGATTGCAGATTATGTTTTAGATAAGAACATAGACAGCGCAGAAGCATATGACACTGCTCGCAATTGCTTAATGGATACATTGGGTTGTGGATTACTTGCACTTACTTTTCCCGATTGCAAAAATTTACTTGGTCCTTATATTGAAGGTACTGAAGTGCCTGGCGGAGTAAGAGTCCCTGGAACTAGTCATGTATTAGACCCAGTTAAAGGTGCTTGGGATATAGGTGCAATTATTAGATGGTTAGATTTTAATGATACTTGGTTGGCGGCGGAGTGGGGCCATCCTTCAGATAATCTAGGCGGTATACTAGCTGCAGCTGATTATTTATCTCAAAAAAATATAGCAGAAGGTAAAGACCCGCTAACCATGAAAGATGTTCTAACAAATATGATTAAGGCACATGAGATTCAAGGGGTCTTAGCTTTAGAAAATAGTTTCAATAGAGTAGGACTAGATCATGTTGTATTGGTCAAGGTTGCTTCAACTGCTGTAATTTCTTCAATGTTTGGATTAAGCAAAGATCAAACCATAGATGCATTATCGCAAGCTTGGGTAGATGGACAAAGTTTAAGGACTTATAGGCATGCTCCTAATGCAGGCCCAAGAAAATCTTGGGCAGCTGGTGATGCTACTAGTAGAGCTTTGCAGTTAGTGCTTTTAACTCAAAAGGGTCAAATTGGTTATCCAAGTGTTCTGACTGCACCCACTTGGGGTTTCTATGATGTTCAATTCAAAGGCAATTCATTTAGTCTCCCGAGAGAATTCGATTCTTATGTGATGGAAAATATTCTATTTAAAATTTCTTTTCCTGCAGAATTCCATGCTCAAACTGCTGTTGAAGCTGCAGTTACGCTTCACGAGCAGATTAAGGATAGACTGAATGATATTGATAAGATTCTCATTTCAACTCATGAATCAGCTATTAGAATAATCAGCAAAGAAGGAACTTTAAATAATCCTGCCGACAGAGATCACTGTCTTCAATACATGACTGCCATTGGACTTTTGAAGGGTGACTTAATTGCCGAAGATTATGAAGATGATGTAGCATCAGATCCAAGGGTTGATCACCTTAGAGAGAAGATGGTTATAGAGGAAGATGCAAGATATTCAAAAGAGTATTTAGAATCTGATAAAAGATCTATATCTAATGCTATACAAATATTCTTTAATGACGGCTCTTCCACAGAAAAAGTTGAAGTTGAATACCCTATAGGACATAGAAGAAGAAGAGAGCAAGGTATTCCGTTATTGGTAGAGAAGTTTGAAAGAAATCTTAAAACACAATTTTCTGAATCTAGAGTGGAGTCAATATTGAGTCTTTGTGCTAATCAAGAAGCATTAGAGCAGGTCCCGGTTACAGACTTTATGAACTTAATGGTTGCAGAATAAAATATTTCAGGGAAGTGTTATGAATCAATTGGAGAGCGTTTTAGAAAGATTGATATTTGCAAGTAGATGGTTACTAGCCCCTATTTATATAGTACTTTCAATATCTCTCTTTTTTATTACTATTAAGGTAATCCAAGAGTTACTACATTTTGCTCCTTCCCTCTTATCTTCAGACTTAAAAGATATGATGTTGTTTGTTCTTCATATAGTTGATTTGGCTCTTATTAGTAATTTAGTCCTTATGATAATTTTTGCAGGTTACGAAAATTTTGTTTCAAAAATTTCTATAGCAGATGAAAGTGAAGACAAGCCAGAATGGATGGGCAAAACTGATTTTGGTGACTTGAAATTAAAACTAGTAGCTTCAATTGTAGCTATTTCTGGAATTAATCTCCTGGAAACATTTATGGATATCTCTGAAGTATCAGATAGAGAAATTCAATGGATGATCATCATTCATGTTGTTTTCATCTTCTCAGGCCTTTTATTGGCTTTAATGGATTACTTTTCTCCAAAATCAGCTAAAAACTAATTTTTACTAATCTCTTTGTTCTCCACTATAAAATTCTATGAAATATGACGTTGTTGTCCTCGGTGCAGGGGCTGCAGGCCTCATGGCAGCCATAACTGCTGCTTCAAGAAAAAAAAGTGTATTGGTCATAGAAAGATCAAACAAAGTGGGAAAAAAAATTCTTATGTCTGGTGGAGGTCGCTGTAATTTTACGAACACAGATTTAGAATTTGATAATTTTCTTTCTAATAATGAACACTTTTGTAAATCTGCACTTTCGAGGTATACAGCTTGGGATTTTATTGAATTGGTCAAAAAACATGAGATTGAGTTTGAAGAACGTAAGCATAATCAGCTTTTTTGCGTCCATTCTGCTAAGGATATCGTCAATATGTTACTTAAAGAGTGTGAGATTAATAAGGTTAAGATTATTAAGAACTCTGAGATAAGTTCTGTTATAAATTTAGATAATGAAGATAAACTTATTCATGAGAAATATAGAGTTGAAGGTTATGAAAAAAATATTAAAGGAGAAGCGGCCTTAAAGATTGATTGTAAGTCTTTAATTGTTGCTACAGGGGCTCTTTCTGTCCCAACCCTAGGAGGAAGTGACTTCGGTTATAAACTTGCTGAGCAATATAATATGTCCTTGAATACGCTTAGTGCGGGCTTAGTACCTTTCATGTTTAGCGACTCCCTGAAGCCATTTTGTGAAAAACTTTCGGGAATTTCTTTAGATGCAGAAGTCAGATGTGCTAATAAATCTTTTAGAGAAAACATTTTATTTACTCATAGAGGATTAAGCGGACCGGCAATACTGCAAATATCTAATTATTGGGAACCCGGACAAGAGATAACTATAAATCTTTTGCCTGAAAGGAATTTAGCTGAAGAACTGGTTGCAGAAAAGAGACTTAATAATAAATCTTTAATAAGGAACTATTTATCATCCTTTTTGAGTAAGTCCCTAGTGTTAGAGTTACAAGAGCTTTTGTGGAGAGAGGTTGCTGAAAATTCTTTGAATGATATCTCTGATAAAAAATTGATAAACATAGGCCACTCCTTGAATCAATGGAAAGTGAAACCTTCATCTACTGAAGGTTATAGGACAGCTGAAGTTACATTAGGTGGAGTAGATACCAATTATATTAATTCACAAACCATGGAAGTAAACAATCATCAAGGACTTTATTTTATAGGAGAGGTTCTTGATGTCACCGGTCACTTGGGCGGCTTTAATTTCCAATGGGCTTGGTCTTCAGGTTATTGTGCTGGTCTAGTTGCTTAGCTTAAGACAGTTGAAAGTCTAAAAGCAATTGAAGTTCATCTAAGGCCACATCCGGATCAATTACTTTAATGGTCCTCATGCCTAATTCTTTGGCGGGTTTTAGATTGATTCCTAGATCATCTAAAAATATAGCCTCATCAGGTCTTATATTTGCTTTTTCACAAGCTAATAAATAGAAATTGGGATCAGGCTTTCTTACATTTACTTTGCTTGATTCAATCACAAAGTCAAATAACTGCATTACTTCATCGTGTTTACCTGACGCAGAAACATTTCCTTCAAACTGCTTGTCCATAGCTTGAATATTATTTGTCAAACAAGCTAGCACTAATCTATTTTTTATAGATTTTAATGCATTTATCATTTGAGGCCTTACTTCTCCTTTTAAAAGAGCTATTACTTCCTTACCTGGAGTGGCATGACCTAATTTTCTACTTTCTTCCATGAACAAATCGTTAAATTCATCAAGATCAACTTCACTACGCTCTAATTTTGCCCAAGCATTAGAATCTGGATTCGTAGAGTTAACTAATCTTAGAAAATCTTTAGGTAAATTATTTTGTTCTTCAAATCTATTAAAAGACTCAAAAGGACTAGTGGTTATTACTCCTCCGAAATCCCAAAATACAGCTTTTATCATATGTTCCTCTGATTGAATATTTGAAGTATATTGATATTTTCCAATTAAATATCAAATTTAATGCTCAAGATCCTTAAAAATTCTATAATCGCACCCCCTATTAAGTAATAAGTAAGAAAATGTCTGGAAACTCGTTTGGAAATTCTTTTATCGTGACCACATTCGGTGAGAGTCATGGAGTTGCTCTTGGATGTGTAATTGATGGCTGCCCTCCAGGATTAGACCTTTGTGAAGAGGATATTCAAAAAGAATTAGATAAAAGAAAACCTGGTTCTTCAAAATATACGACACAAAGAAAAGAAGATGACGAAGTAGAAATTTTATCAGGTGTATTCGAAGGAAAAACAACTGGAACTCCTATTGGCCTATTAATAAGAAATAATGATCAGAAATCAAAAGATTATGATGATTTAAAAGACGTCTTTAGGCCTTCCCATGCTGATTATGTGTATTCAAAGAAATACGGATTTAGAGATCACAGAGGGGGTGGTAGATCTTCTGCTAGAGAAACAGCAATGAGAGTTGCTGCAGGAGCTGTGGCAAAAAAATATCTAATTGAGCGTTTAAATATTTCAGTCACTGGTTATTTATCTCAAATAGGAAATATCAAGATAAACAGTATTGATTTAGGTGAAATAAATAACAACCCTTTCTTTTGTCCTGATAAAAATGTTCTAAAAGATATCGAAAATCTGATAGATAAATTAAGAAAAGAAGGTGATTCTATAGGTGCAAAGATAGAAGTTGTTGTTTCGAATCTGCCTGTGGGCCTTGGAGAACCAGTTTTTGATAAGCTTGAAGCTGATTTAGCTAAAGGTTTAATGAGCATCAACGCCGTTAAAGGTTTTGAGGTCGGTAAGGGTTTCGATCTCGTTTCTGCAAAAGGTTCTGAATCCAGAGATGAAATGAGTCCTGATGGTTATTTATCTAATAATTCAGGTGGTATTTCAGGTGGTATTAGTACCGGACAAGATGTTAATGTATCTATAGTTTTAAAGCCTACTTCAAGCATTAATAAAGAAGGTCAAACTATTAACAGTTCAGGAGAGTCTCAACAAATTCAGGTCAAAGGTAGACATGATCCCTGTGTAGGAGTTAGAGCTACACCCATTGCAGAGGCAATGACTGCATTGGTTATCATGGATCATTTTTTAAGGAATAGGGCCCAAAATGCTGATGTTGTAACTGAAATTCCAGATCTTTCTTAAGACCCTTATTATGCCTTACACTTTATATGATAAATTGTGGAATCTGCATGAGGTAACTCAAAGAGCCGATAATACCTATTTACTCTACATAGATAGACATCTAATCCATGAAGTTACTTCTCCGCAGGCGTTTGAAGGGCTTAAGTTAGCAGGTAGAAGTCCTTGGAGAATATCAGCAAATATAGCAACACCAGATCATAATGTCCCTACAACTGACAGATCTAAAGGATTGGAAGGTATTTATGATGAAGTTGCTAAATTACAAGTTGTAACTCTAGATGATAACTGTAAAGAGCATGATATTTTGCAATTCGATATTCATGATAAAAGGCAGGGTATTGTGCATGTGGTTGGTCCAGAACAAGGATTAACTTTACCTGGTATGACTATCGTTTGCGGTGATTCTCATACTTCTACTCATGGAGCATTGGCTACACTGTCTATGGGTATCGGAACATCAGAAGTAGAGCATGTTTTAGCCACTCAATGCTTGAAGACTTCAAAATTAAAAAATATGAGAGTAACTATTTCTGGTGAGTTACAAGATGGTGTAACTCCTAAAGATGTCACGCTTGCTGTAATAGGGCAAATTGGTACTGCAGGTGGCACTGGATATGCAATTGAATATAGTGGATCTGTAATAGAAAATATGTCTATCGAAGGACGAATGACTGTTTGCAATATGGCTATCGAAGCTGGAGCTAGAGCTGGTTTGGTTGCGTATGATAAAACTACAGAAGATTACATAAGAAATAGACCTTTTGCTCCTAAAGGTGAGAAATGGTTAGAAGCAATTAACCAATGGAAGGATTTAATTAGCGACCAGGGATCCTATTTTGATAAAGAGATAATTATTGATGGATCTTCTATTGCTCCTCAAGTGACTTGGGGTACCTCTCCGGAGATGGTCATTGATATAGATGGCTCAATTCCAGAACCTACAAGTGATTCCATGAAGCACGCACTTGATTACATGAATCTTGAATCTGGGATAAGGATAAAAGATATCAGACTAGATCAGATATTTATTGGTTCTTGCACTAATTCTAGAATAGAGGATTTAAGAGAGGCTGCAAAAATCTTAGAAGGAAAGAAGATATCCAGCACAATTAAAAGAGCAATTGTTGTGCCTGGATCAGGTCTAGTCTCAAAGCAGGCTATTGAAGAAGGCCTTGATGAAATCTTTATTCAATCCGGCTTTGAGTGGAGAGCTCCGGGATGTTCCATGTGTCTCGCGATGAACCCTGATCAATTGGGTGATGGGGAGCATTGCGCATCTACTTCAAATAGAAATTTTGAGGGAAGACAGGGATATGGAGGCAGAACGCATCTCGTATCACCGGCTACAGCTGCCGCTTCAGCAATACAAGGCAGTTTTGTAGATGTTAGAGAATTTATTTCATGAAAAATACCAGCACATTTCATACAGGTCAGGCCGTCCCTCTCGAAAGAGATAACATTGATACTGATCAGATAATTCCTAAGCAGTTTTTAAAATCAATTAAAAAGAGCGGCTTTGGACAAAATCTATTCGATGCGTGGAGATATGAAGATGAAGGCTTTCCTGGTCAAGATGTTAGCCTTAGAAAGATTAATAAAGAATTTATCCTCAATCAAGATAAGTTTCTAGATTCTGATATTTTAATAAGTAAAAAAAACTTCGGATGTGGGTCAAGTAGGGAACATGCCGTTTGGTCTTTATTAGACTATGGTTTCAAGGTTGTAATAGCTGAAAGCTTTGCAGATATCTTTTATAATAATTGCTTCAACAATGGACTTCTTCCTATCGTTCTTGATTCAAAAGAAATAGATAAACTACTTAATCTTGCTGAGCAGAGACAACAAATTGAGATTGATTTAGAAAACCAGATTATCTTCTCAGTAGACAGTGAAATTGCTCATTTCGATATAGACCCCTTTAGAAAAAAATGCATTCTTGAGGGATTGGATGAGATTGGACTAAGCCTAACTCATTCTGAACAAATAAAAGAATTTGAAAAAAATAGAATTTTAGATTCCCCTTGGATTTTCATAAATGAGAAAGAAAATGGATAAACAAAAGCAAGTTCTTATATTGCCTGGAGACGGTATTGGACCTGAGGTATGCGATGAAGCAAAAAAAGTTTTAATACATGTAAATCAATCTCACGATTTAAATTTATCTATTGAAGAATCTCTAGTTGGCGGAAAGGCTTTTGAAGAAACAGGAAAGCCTCTTCCAGATGATACTTTAGATGCTGCTAAAAAATCAGATGCTGTATTACTAGGTGCAGTTGGAGGGCCAACCTGGGATGACTTGGACTACCATCTCAGACCAGAAAGAGCTTTGCTTGGTTTGAGGGCTGAATTGGATTTATTTGCCAATCTAAGACCAGCAATTTTATCTAAGCATCTTGCAGATTCTTCTTCTCTCAAGCCTGAAAAAGTCTTAAATCTTGATTTGTTAATCATACGAGAGTTAACAGGAGGTATCTACTTTGGTGAACCAAGAGGAAGATCGGACAATAAAGAGTCTGCATTCAATACCATGATCTACAGTAAGAATGAAATTGAAAGAATAGGTAGAGTCGCATTTGAAGCAGCTCAAAAAAGAAATAAGACGCTTTGTTCAGTTGATAAGGCAAATGTATTGGAAGTGAGTGTGTTGTGGAGAGAAGTCATGACTAAGCTTTCAAAGGATTATCCTGACGTAGAACTCTCTCATATGCTTGTAGATAATGCAGCGATGCAACTTGTAAGAGATCCAAAGCAATTTGATGTCGTGGTTACTGGTAATTTATTTGGTGATATTCTTTCTGACATAGCAGCCATGCTCACTGGCTCGATAGGTATGTTACCTTCGGCTTCTCTAAATTCTGATAATACTGGCATGTATGAACCTGTCCATGGATCTGCACCAGATATTGCTGGCAAGGGATTAGCTAACCCTATAGCAGCAATATTGTCTGTTGCTATGATGCTTAAATATAGTTTTGATGCCAAAGAAGCATCTCTAGCAATTGAGAACTCCATAGAAGAAGTTCTATCGGAAGGTTTTAGAACACATGATTTAGAAGGACCTAAAGATAGTAAACTTTCTACGTCTCAAATGGGTAACAAAATTATTGAAAAATTAAATTAATATGAAAACAAAAGCAAGAAAAATAGCTATAGCAGGAGCTACAGGCATGGTTGGACAAGCCTTTTTAAGATTACTTGAAGAGAATTTTTTCCAAGATGCTGAAATTGCTCTACTTGCCAGTAAAAAATCTAAGGGAAAAAAAGTAAAATTTAGAACAAAAGAACACACAATCGAAGATCTTTCTGAATATGATTTTACTGGAACAGACTTGGCACTATTTTCTGCCGGAGCATCTGTTTCTGCAGAATTTGCACCTAAAGCTGTATCTCAAGGATGTGTAGTTGTGGACAATTCTTCTTGCTTTAGGTACGAAGAACATATTCCTCTGATAGTTCCGGAAGTAAACGGAAAGCTAGTTTTGGATTATCAACTACCTGGAATCATTGCCAATCCTAATTGTTCAACAATCCAGATGTTGGTTGCATTGAAACCAATTCATGATGCATTTAATATTCAGAGAATTGATGTGACAACTCTGCAGGCAGTTTCAGGTACAGGAAAAGAAGCTACTGAAGAATTGTTATCTCAGTTAGATTCATATCATGGAAGCACTGAACAAAAATCCGATATTTATGCCAAGCAAATCGCAAATAATGTCTTGCCACATTGTGATATTTTTGAAGACAATAGATATACCAAAGAAGAGAATAAATTAGTAAAAGAAACTCATAAGATCCTTGATTCAAAGATTCAAGTTACAGCAACTTGTGTAAGAGTTCCTGTGTTGAATGGTCATTCAGAGTCGATTCATATTAAAACTGAGAAATCTTTGACCGAAGAGGCAGTACTTGATGTGCTGAAGTCAGCACCTGGACTCTCTATCAATTATGCTAATGATGAAGGTGACTATCCTACGGCTGCTACAGATGCTGATGGAGATTATCTTGTTCATGTTGGGAGGATAAGAAGAGACTTATGGAGCGATAAGAGAATAAATATGTGGGTAGTTGCGGATAATCTTCTTAAAGGCGCTGCTTTGAATAGCATACAAATAGCAGAAGAGATCTTTGAATAATTAATGGATAATTTTTTATTAAATTTAGAAACTGAATTTTTTTTTCTTACAGGAGTTTATTTAGAAGGTGTAAGCGGACTGGTTTTTGGTATTTTAATTTTTAGTCTGTTATTAAGTGCTATACGATACGAGAAGAAACAGGAACTTCCGGCTATTACCTCAGACATTTCAAATGAGATAGGAGATGAGCGTATTTCTAAGATCAACCTCTCTAGGAGTTTAATTGAAATGGGTCAGGAAAAAGAGGCTAAGAGGCTTTTAGCTCAACTTTTACAAGATAATCCAACACAAGAAGAAAAAAGGCTAGTTAGCAACTTATTTGAAAAAATTAATAGTTAGATGACCGACTCCAGGATTGCTTTAGGCGTTGAGTATGATGGTACTAATTACTATGGCTTTCAAAAACAAAAAACTACAAATGAGACTGTCCAAGGACATCTTGACACATCAATAAGTAAAGTTGCAGATCATGAAGTAAAGACATTCTGCAGTGGAAGAACTGATGCAGGTGTGCACGCCTTTATGCAGGTTATACATTTTGATTCTAATGCCAACCGATCAGAATCTGAATGGATAAGAGGAGTGAATTCTTATCTTCCGAAGAGCATCAGAATCTTATGGTCTAAAAAAGTTGATGATTCATTTCATGCGAGGTTCTCGGCAATAAATAGATCTTATTTATACAACATACTAAATAGTCAGACACCCTCAGCCCTCTGGGCAGATAGATCTTTGTACGTACCGCACAGACTGAGTGTCAATAATATGAGGCTTGCAGCAAAATATTTATTAGGAGAACACGACTTTAGCTCTTTTAGAGGATCAAGCTGTCAGTCTAAAACTCCTATTAGGGATATGAAAGATATAAAGATTTATAAAAATAAAGATTTTATTTCGGTTGAACTTCGGGCTAATGCATTTCTTCTTCATATGGTAAGAATAATAATTGGGACTCTGTTGATGGCCGGAAAAAAAGAGATCACTCCAAAAGAGGTAGATAAAATACTTAGATTAAAAGACAGAACTTTTGCAGGCAAGACAGTAAAATCGTCAGGTCTTTTTTTTATTGGACCCCAGTATCCTCAAAAATATAAGATACCAAAATCTAAATCTCAACTAAATTGGTAAATTATAGTTTTAAATATTCTATAATTTTTATATATGAAAAGTTTTATCAAGATATGCGGAATCACAAATTTTGAAGATGCTGAGATTGCTGTTCAATATGGCGTGAATGCTATTGGATTTAATTTATTCAATAAAAGTAAACGTTTAATCCCTTTAGATAAAATCGTTAATATTTGTAATGACTTATCGGATGACATTGAGGTTTTTTTACTTTTCGTTAATCAGGAAAGAGAGTTTGTTGCTGATTGTTTGAAAAAATTACCTACAGCCATTCCTCAGTTTCATGGTGACGAGACAAAAGAATATTGTGAAAGTTTTGGGAGAGACTATGTTAAGGCGATTAGGGTTAACAAAGATACAGATTTAGAAAAGATAAATCATGACTATAAAAGTGCTAAAATGTTGATATTCGATAGCTATGATGAAGTATCTTATGGAGGAACAGGTAAATCTTTTGATCTTTCTTTGTTGAACGGATTGATAGAAATACCCTTTCTTGTGGCTGGTGGCATTGATGAAACTAACTTTCACAACGCTCTTCTCATTAAGAATTGCAGTGGTCTAGATATCTGTTCTGGTGTCGAAGATGGTCCAGGGATAAAAAACCATCTAAAAGTTAAAAATATTGTTGAAAAAGTAAGGAGTTTTCATGTCTGAAGAAATAATGCCAGATAAAAATGGCAGGTTTGGAGTTTACGGAGGAAGATACGTTGCCGAGACGCTTGTTCCTGCACTAGAAGAGTTGGCTGAACAGTACGAGTTTATAAAAAAAGATAAGAACTTCTTGAAAGAATTCAGAGATGATCTTTCTCACTACGTCGGAAGACCTTCCCCATTATATTTCGCAAAACGTTGGACGGAGTTACTGGGCGGAGCAAAAATTTTTCTAAAAAGAGAGGACTTAAATCACACTGGAGCTCACAAGATTAATAATACTGTTGGTCAAATTCTTTTGGCTAAACACATGGGAAAGAAACGAATTATCGCTGAAACGGGTGCTGGTCAGCATGGGGTAGCAACTGCAACTGTAGCGGCTAGACACGGATTGGAGTGTTTAGTTTATATGGGTGAAGAAGACATAAAAAGGCAATCGCTAAATGTATTTAGGATGAAACTTCTAGGTGCGGAAGTAGTTGGGGTTAGTTCAGGTACCAGAACACTTAAAGATGCTATGAACGAGGCTATGAGGGATTGGGTAACCAATGTAGATGATACTTATTACATTATTGGTAGTGTTGCAGGGCCACATCCTTATCCTCAAATAGTAAGAGATTTTAATGCCGTAGTTGGGGAAGAAGTGATTGAACAAAGCCAGATTCAGATAGGCAAAGATCCAGATGTATTAATAGCCTGCGTGGGTGGTGGTTCTAATGCAATGGGGCTATTTTATCCATTCATAGAAAATAAAAATGTTAGGTTGATCGGGGTTGAGGCTGGTGGCTTAGGGTTAAGCACCGGTAAGCACGCTGCTCCCTTGAATGATGGCAAAGAAGGTATTTTGCATGGCATGAGAACTTATTTGATGCAGGATGATGCCGGTCAGATTATTGAGACTCATTCTGTTTCTGCTGGATTAGACTACCCCGGAGTTGGCCCAGAACATGCTTGGTTGAAAGATATAGGTCGAGCTGAATATGTTGCAGCTGATGATGAGGAGGCTCTTGAGGCCTTCAAGGAGCTCACTAAAGTGGAAGGGATAATGCCTGCTCTTGAAACAGCTCACGGCATAGCTTACGTTAAGAAAATAGCTCCAACAATGCCTAAAGAGCAAACAATAATTGTTAATGTTTCAGGAAGAGGAGATAAGGATATTAATACTGTTGCATCGATAGAGGGAATAGAACTTTGACCTCTAAGATCAAAGATACTTTTTCTGAAATTAAAGCAGAAAATAGAAAAGCGCTCATAACTTATATTGTCTCTGGTGATCCAGATTTAGAGACTACCTTAGAAATCATGCACACCATGGTGGAAGAAGGTGCTGATATTATTGAATTAGGTATACCATTTTCTGATCCGATGGCTGAGGGCATTTCTATACAAAAGGGTCATGAAAGGGCTTTAAAGACAGGAGCCTCCTTAATTGATGCCTTACAATTGGTTAATCAATTTCGATCGTCTAATAAAAAAACACCAATTGTATTCATGGGTTACATGAATACTTTTGAATCTTTGGGCGCCCAGGCTTTTATGGCCAAGGCAGTTTCTGCTGGAGTAGATGGAATTTTGATTGTTGATATGCCACCGGAAGAGAGTAGTAACTTTAGTGATCATGCTATAAAAAATAATATTGATATTATTAGGTTAATAGCACCAACTACTAGCCTTGATAGAGCTAAAAAGATATCTTCACAATCTTCGGGTTATATCTATTACATATCTGTAAAAGGAATCACGGGAGCAAGTAATATAGATGCCGATGATGTAAAAAATAAAGTAGAAGTATTACAAACATTCACTGATCTGCCTATTGCAATTGGCTTTGGTATAAAAGATGCAATTTCAGCATCTTCTGTAAAGGATATTGCTGATGGTATAGTTGCTGGAAGCGTATTTGTTGACTTGATAGGAGAGGGCAATGATGTCCTTAATATGGTTGCTAAAAAAACTAAAGAACTAAAAGAAGTACTCGGATAAATATGGCGAATTGGTTCGAAAAAATTCTACCTTCTTTCATTAGAAAGGAGACTGCAAAGAAATCTACAATACCTGAAGGATTATGGCAAAGCTGTAACTCTTGTAACAATATTCTTTATGTTCCCGAACTAGAATCAAATTTATTTGTATGCCCAAAATGTGATCATCATATAAGGATAGGAGCCAGGAAGAGGTTAGAGCTTTTTTTGGATGCATCAGAAACGATAGAAATTTCTCAAGAAAAATCTCCTAAGGACTGGTTAAAATTCAAAGATACTAAATCTTATAAAGACAGAATAGACTCAGCTGAAAAAATAAGTAATGAGAAAGAGGCTTTGATAGCCATGAAAGGTAGCTTGAAGAAGATGCCAATAGTAGCTTCAGCTTTTGAGTTTAGATACATGGGTGGTTCAATGGGTTCTGTAGTCGGTCAAAAATTTGTAGATACAGTTAATTTTGCCTTAGAAAATCAACTACCAATGATTTGTTTCTCAACAAGCGGCGGGGCAAGAATGCAAGAATCATTAATTTCTTTATATCAGATGGCTAAAACAAGTGCAGCAATAGAGAAGATGAGGCAAGCGAGGTTACCTTATATTTCAGTAATGATTGATCCAATTTATGGAGGAGTTTCTGCAAGTCTTGCCATGTTAGGCGATATAAATATTGCAGAGCCTAAGGCTCTAGTTGGCTTTACTGGGCCTAGGGTTATTGAACAGACATTGAATGTACAACTACCAGAAGGCTTCCAGAGAAGTGAATTTCTATTAGAACATGGAGCAATTGACAAAATAGTACATAGAAAAGATTTAAGAGATACCATACATAGGCTGCTATACAGTCTGATCTCTAACAAATAATTCTCTATGGACTCCAACCTTTTATCAGATTGGCTTACATATATAAACTCTAATAGACCTGATGAGGGAGAGTTTGGGTTAGATAGGCTTCAAAGTATTTTCTCTAAGATTATCAAACAATCATTAGGTAAAAAAACTATCTTAGTTGCTGGGACTAATGGAAAAGGAACAACGGTTGAGTACTTAAAAAATTTTTTGTTAGAGGCTGGTTACAGCACTGGAACCTATACTTCACCTCATCTGATTCAATTTAACGAAAGAATACAAATCAATGGAAATCATGTTGATGATACAAGAATAGTTAACGCATTTAAGAAAATAGAAAAATTAAAAAAGGATACTAGGCTCACATACTTCGATTATGTAACTTTAGCTGCTTTTGACATATTTGCCTCTGAGGAACTAGATTTTGTAATTATGGAAATTGGAATTGGCGGTAAGTTTGACCCAGTTAATTTAATTAATTCTGATATATCTATCATTACAAATATTGAAATGGATCATGAAAAGTGGCTGGGTAAAACGCGTGAAGAGATAGGCTCTCAGAAGGCAGCAATCTTAAAGGAAGGAAAGATAGGTATCTTGGCTTCAGAGCGCATGCCTGAATCAGTAACTTCATTGGCCTATAAAGTATGTTCTTCTGTTTTTGAGTTAGGTAAAAGTTTTACAATTGAAGAAAGCTTATCAGGATGGAATTACACTCTTAAAGGAAATGAGTTTGATTTAGAAAACTTATCTTATCGAAACTTAAATGTTGAATCTGCAGCAGCTGCTATTACTGCATTTAAGTTAATCTCTAAAAAAGAAATAGATTACAGAGGCGTCATTGCAAAAACTTTTTTAAAAGGTAGATGTGATGTAGTTAATAATTTTATTTTTGATGTCTCTCATAATCCTGCATCGGTTAAATATCTTGTTAATTTTCTTAAAAAAAATTACGAACATCAAAATTTTAATGCTATTTTCTCTTCCATGTCCAACAAAGATAATAGATCTATAATCAAGGAAATCTCTGATTGGATCTCAGAATGGAATGTATGCTCAATAGATGATGGTAGATTTAACTCTTCTGAGTTAGAAGCCTCCATCAATGACTTAACTGGAAAGAAAGTAAAGAAATTCGAATCCGTATATTCAGCGATCAAAAGCGGTTACCATAAAGATGATCTTTATGTAGTATTCGGATCCTTTCTGACAGTTAGTGAGGGTTATAAAGCAATACAGGAGATAAGGGGTGAGCATAGTGAAAAGAATTAACTATTTCTTAATATCCTTGGTATTAGGCTTTATTCTTATAGCTACTTTTAAGCAACCAGTAACTTACGAGAATTATGACTCTATTAATTTTGTAAAAGAAATACCAGAAATTCAACTCAATATTCCTCTTGAAGAAGGACTTGAAAAAGGTGCAGAGAATATTTACAACCAAGATGAATTCACTTCAAGTGATCGAACAAATTTTAGTCCAGCATGGACCATTAAAGTAAAAACTTATTCGGATAAAGGTAAGTTGCTTGAAGATCTAGATTACTTAAAGAAGCTTGGCTATAAGGTTTATTCAAGGTTTGATAAGAATTCACTTAATACATTCAATTTATACATAGGCCCTACGCTTTTAAAGAAAGACTCTTTATTATCTCTAGAAGAGTTAAAAGATTTAGGGGGCTTCAACCCAGAGGTTCTAAAGTATGATTGAAAATCTTGCTCTAATAGATTGGTTTTCTATGACACTGATGATGGCTTTTGGTATTGCAGGATTTTTTAATGGTTTTGTAAAAGAAATCTTCTCAGCCGCTGCATGGATTTTTTCTTTAGCTCTAGCTTGGCTCTATGGACCTTTACTGTTCCCATTCGTGCAGGACTATGTTGGTTCAGATACTTTAAAAAATGTTATTAGTTTTATCCTTATGTTCCTAATCTCCTTTTTAACTTTGAAGATTCTAGGTTCTATCATCTCAAAATTAATATCGGCAATAGGGCTAAAGGGTTTAGATAAACTTTTAGGAATGTTCTTTGGGTCTATAAAAATATTAGCGATATTGAGTAGTGTTTATGTCTTTAATCTAAGCTTTTTAGATCAAAATAAATGGTGGCTAGATTCTTACTCAAGGATTTATTCAATACAAGTTTATGAATACTCAAAACCTGTATTTGATAAATGGATAAAAAAAGCAGATATTATTCTAGATAAAGATAATCCTAAGATTACTCTTTGATATAGAATATAAGATATGTGTGGAGTAGTAGGAATTGTAAGTCAGAAAGAGGTTTCTCCTGTTATTTATGATGCCCTAACAATCCTTCAACATAGAGGACAAGATGCAGCCGGAGTAGCCACTTCAACTAATAATCGATTTTTTATTCGTAAGCAGTTAGGTTTAGTAAGAGATGTTATAAGAAATCAGCATATACTCAATTTGAGAGGTCAGATGGGTATAGGGCATGTTAGGTATCCAACTGCTGGAAGTGAAGACAGAGAATTAGCACAACCAATGTATGTTAACTCTCCTTTTGGCATTAGCATCTCTCACAATGGAAATCTTACAAACCAAGAAGAACTAAAAGATGTCTTGGTACATAAAGATCTTAGGCATTTAAATACTGATTCTGATAGTGAGGTTTTGCTCAATGTCTTTGCACATGAACTTCAAAAACAAGGCTCTATTAAACCAGGATCAAAGGAAATATTTGCTGCAGTAAGGGCGCTTCACAAAAGAGTGAGAGGTGCATATTCTGTTGTGATAATGATCAATGGTGTTGGAATTGTTGGATTTCGCGATCCTTTCGGCATTAGACCTTTAATAGTTGGTTCTAAAGAAACAGATTTGATAGGAAAAGACTATATGATTGCTTCAGAAAGCGTTGTTTTAGATTCGTTGGGATTTGAGACTATAGATGATATCGAGGCGGGTTCGGCGGTTTTTATAAGTTCAGAAGGCGTTTTGGAGACAGAATCGTGTATCAATAATCCAATACCTACCCCATGCATTTTTGAATATGTTTATTTAGCTAGACCCGATGCCAAGATAGATAAGATTTCTGTGCACAAGTCTCGCTTAAGAATGGGAGAATTCCTTGCTAAAAAAATCATGGAGATCAGGCCTGAACATGATATTGATGTGGTGATACCTATACCTGATAGCAGCACGACATCTGCTCTACAGCTTGCATCTACTTTAGGTATTAAGTACCGCGAAGGATTTGTTAAGAATAGATATATAGGAAGAACTTTTATCATGCCATTTCAGGAAAAAAGAGAGAAGTCTGTAAAACAAAAGCTCAATCCCATTGATTTAGAATTCCAAGATAAAGTTGTTTTGCTCGTTGATGATTCAATAGTGAGAGGTACAACCAGCAGGCAAATAATTGAAATGGCAAGATCTTCAGGTGCTAAAAAAGTTTATTTTGCGTCTGCAGCTCCTCCGATTCGCTATCAGAACGTTTATGGTATCGATATGGCAGCAACTACTGAGCTAGTTGCTCATCAAAGAACTGAGAAAGAAATAGAGGAATTCATTAAGGCTGATTGGCTTATTTATCAAGACCTAGAAGATCTCATTCAAGCTGCTCAGGTAGGCAATGAAGACATTAAGCAATTTGAATGTTCCATCTTTAATGGAAAGTACGTCACAGATGATATTGATGACAACTACTTAAAGAATTTAGAGGATGCGCGTAATGATAAATCCAAAGCCTCTAGGCAGCTAAGTTAGTTAAGTTTTTACTTCTTCAATTGTTATAGAAGGAAGAATGGCGCTATTTGCTGCATCTTTGTAAGAAGCAATTTCATGAAAATTTAAGTATCTGTAGATATCTGAGCTCATAGCATTTATTTCTGACATGTAGCTTGAGTACTCTTCTTTTGTAGGTATATGACCCAACGTTGCAGATATAGCTGCTACTTCAGCAGAAGCTAAGAATACATTGGCACCATCACCCAGTCTATTCGGGAAATTACGAGTGGAGGTTGAAACCACAGTCGATTCCGCTTCAACCCTAGCTTGGTTGCCCATACATAATGAACATCCGGGCATTTCTAATCTTACTCCGGCATTTTCAAAAATGTCATAGTACCCTTCTTCGGTAAGCTGATGTTTATCCATTTTAGTTGGAGGTGAAACCCATAACTTAGATGGAAGTTCAGATTCGTTTTCCAATAGCTTACCAGCAGCTCTGAAATGACCAATATTTGTCATACAAGATCCTATAAATACTTCATCTATATGAGTATTAGCAATTTCAGATAAGGGCTTGATATCATCCGGATCATTAGGACATGCCAAAAGAGGCTCTGTAATGTTATTAAGATCTATTTCAATTACAGCTGCATACTCTGCGTCATGATCAGCTTCCATTAAAATAGGATTTTCAAGCCAAGCTTCCATGGCTTGAGCTCTTCTTTCAAGAGTTTTCTTGTCTTCGTAACCCTCTGAAATAAGCCATCTCAAAAGAGTTACATTAGATTCGAGATATTCTCTAATCGGCTCTTCATTAAGCTTGATAGTACAGCCTGAAGCTGACCTCTCCGCCGAAGCATCAGACAACTCAAAAGCTTGCTCTACTTTAAGATCAGGAAGTCCTTCGATTTCCAGACATCTACCTGAGAAAATGTTTATCTTTCCTTCTTTTGGAAGAGTCAATTGACCTGATTGAAGTGCGGCGTAGGGTATTGCATTTACCAGATCTCTCAAAGTTATACCTGGTTGAATCTCACCTTTAAATTTTACCAAGACAGATTCGGGCATATCTAATGGCATAACTCCTAGAGCTGCACCAAAAGCCACTAATCCTGAACCTGCAGGAAAGCTTATCCCTAATGGAAATCTAGTATGAGAGTCACCACCAGTCCCAACCATATCTGGTAATAACATTCTATTTAGCCATGAGTGAATAATGCCATCACCTGGTTTTAGGGCGACACCACCTCTCGTTTGTATAAATTCAGGAAGTGTGTGTTGCATTTCTACATCTTTAGGAAGTGGATAGGCGGCTGTATGACAAAATGATTGCATAACTAAATCTGAATTAAATCCAAGGCAGGCTAATTCCTTCAATTCGTCTCTAGTCATTGGACCGGTAGTATCTTGGCTACCTACTGTAGACATTCTTGGTTCACAGTAGATTCCAGGTCTAATGCCTTCTACACCACAGGCTTTTCCGACCATTTTTTGAGCCAAGGTAAAACCATTAGTACTTTCTTTTGCTTCATCTGGTCTAGTAAAAACTTTCGATGATTCTTGTTTTAAGATTTCTCTTGTTTCATCTGTAAGACTTCTTCCAATAATTAGAGGAATTCTCCCTCCAGCTCTAACGCCATCAAGCAAAGTATTTGATTTATATTCATATTTGCAAAGCTCTTCATTAGTATCTGTGTTAATTACTTTTTGTTCGTAAGGGTAGATTTCGATTATATCTCCCATGTTCATTTTGCTGACATCGCACTCGAAAGCTAATGCTCCTGAGTCTTCCAGAGTGTTAAAGAATATGGGAGCTATTTTTCCACCAATACATATTCCTGCCTGTTTCTTGTTAGGTATGAAGGGTATGTCTTCTCCGATGTACCAAAGCAGTGAATTTGTTGCTGATTTCCTAGAGGAGCCTGTACCTACAACATCACCAACGAATACTAATGGAAGTCCAGATTCTTTTAATTTATCAATAGTCCCAAGGGGATCATCCATTGTTTTCTTAAGCATTGCTAATGCATGAAGTGGTATATCAGGTCTAGATGGTGCATCAGGAGCCGGGGACAGATCATCCGTATTAATCTCTCCTTCTACCCTAAAAACAATAGCTTTGATAACTTCGTCTAGTTTTGGTTTGTTTGTGAACCATTCAGCATTTGACCAGGAATCCACAACTCTTTTTGCATTCAGATTTGTTTTGGATAATTCAATTACGTCATGTTTAGAATTAAACATTAAAAGCGTTTTACTCAGACCTTCTGCAGCCAATGTTCCCACTTCGTCATCTTCAAGCAAGCCAATAAGTGATTCAACATTGTAACCCCCCAACATTGTTCCCAATAACTTGGTCGCTAGCTGTCGATCTATTAACGGTGAGGATGTTTGGCCTTTAGCGACATCAGTCAAGAAGGCTGCTTTTACGTAAGCTGCAGGATCAACCCCTGCAGGTGTTCTATTTGTTATTAAATCTAATATATATTCTTCTTCGCCAATTGGTGGTGATTTTAAGAGTTCTACTAGCTCTGAAACTTGCTCTGCGCTGAGGGGTAGGGGAGGTATGCCTTGTAGTAATCTCTCTTCGACATGGGATTTATAGTTTTCTAGCATGATATTTAGTGAAGAAGTTATTTATTGGTGCAGCATTTTATCATAATCTGTAATTTAAAGTTGCGTAGAAATGACTTAGATATATCATAAGAGATAATGAACAAGTCAGTTAAAACCCCATGCATAGGAGTTTGCTCTACTGTTTTTGGTGATGAGGTTTGTAGAGGGTGCAAGCGGTTTCAGCATGAGGTAATTAAATGGAATGCCTACAATGACCCTGAAAAAAGGCTCGTTTTAGACAGGTTAGAAGCTTTAAAAATTCAAATTATGGAATCAAAAATTACAGTAACTGATAAAAAGCTACTTAAGTCCAAACTTGAAGAATATAAAATCAAACATGATGAGGAGAGCAACCCCCTGTGCTGGGTGTTTGATCTTCTCAGAACAGGCAGTCAATCTATTCATAACCCTAAGGATTTTGGTTTTAATCCTATACTAAATGATACGACTGATCTGTCTGATTTAAAGAAAGTTATGGAAGATGAACTCTTTCAATTATCAGAGGCGCATTATCAAAGGTACTTTAAGACTGAGAAATACTTTAATGTCTAATACCTGGGAAACTATTCTTTTCTCTCCTACTCCTAAATCCTGGATAGATAAGGCTCTAAACTCGCTTGAAATTCTTTTGATTGATCACGCACATTGTGAGAAAAAGGCTGCATCTTCAGCAATCTCTTTGATTCATAAATATCCACATTATAATCTAGCTAAGATTCTCTCTCCTTTAGCAAGAGAAGAGCTTTTACATTTTGAGCAAGTGCTTAGGTTGATTGACCAACATGGCTTTAAATACAAAAATCTAAAATCGGGTAAATATGCTCAAACTCTTCATGATGCATCTTCTAATCAAGAACCAGATAAACTTAAAGATTCTTTGGTTATTAGTTCTCTAATTGAAGCAAGGTCCTGTGAAAGGTTTCATGCTCTAATACCTTTTCTTTCAGATAAACTTAAAAAGTTTTATTCAAAACTATATGAAGCTGAGGCGCGCCACTGTGATCTTTACTTAGATATCTATTGTGATATTTTTGATGAAGATTGGTCAGATAGATTGAAGCATCTCTCTTCTGTTGAATCTAATTTTATTAATCAAAAAGATAATCTTTTTAGATTTCATAGTGGCTGCTAAAACTATTTAACAATAGGTATCTCTTTCCAGTTGGTGAGATATCTAGGTGATTTTAATAATCTTCTCATAGACCATGATTTCTTGATTCCCTGTGAGGCAAAAGCAACTTTTCCAATTCCTGAGGTGTTAATTTTATCAATTGTTGTCATTAGTTTTTTACTATTTATCCTTTCGTCTGTATTTCTAAATAAATCACCTTGATAGATGCCTTCATCATAAAAGTCACTGAGCATTACTCCTGCTTTAATAAAATTAATATTTTCTTTAAAGAGCTGCTCTGTCATATGTCTTGTAGCATTTAAAATATCTCTAGTATCATTCGTCGGAGAAAATAATTTATAACTCCTGAATCCGTTATATTGCTTGTCTTGTTTACGAAAATAGTTTGTCCTCATGAATACTGAAACCATTTTGCAATATTGATTCTCTCTTCTTAATTTTTCACATGCGCGTGAAGCATAGTCACTGACAGCTTCATTAATAGAGTTAAAGTCATTCACTTTCTTGCTAAACGTTCTACTTACAACAATCTGTTTTTTTGTTTTAGGTTGCTGCTCTAGGCCTATACAAGAATAACCTTGTAGCTCCATCACTGTTCTTTCAAGAACACTGCTAAATTTTCTTTTTATTAACTTGGTATCTATCTCTGCCAGTTCAAGGGCTGTTTCTATGCCTAGACTGTTTAATCTCCTATTGATTCTACTGCCAACACCCCAAACCTCTCTTACAGGCATTAATGCCATTAACTTTTTTCGCCTTTTTAGATCTGTTAAATCTACAACTCCATTAGTGGCTGGATAATGTTTGGCTCCATAATTTGCTACTTTCGCCAAGGTTTTTGTTGGGCCTATGCCTACACAAACAGGCATGCCAACCCAGCGGTTTATTGTCTCACGACATTGATGTCCAAATTTTTCACAGTCCTTTAAACCTGTAAGATCCAAGAAAGCTTCATCGATGCTATACACCTCTACTTTAGGTGATAAATTTTCTAAAGTTTGCATGACTCTAGAAGATACGTCAGCATATAGTTCATAATTTGAAGAAAATGCGACACCTCCTTTTTTAAGAAAAGATTTCTCTATTTTGAACCAAGGCTCGCACATTTTAATTCCTAGTTGTTTTGCTTCTTTTGATAGGGCAACTACACAACCATCATTATTTGATAAGACGACCACAGGCTTTTTTTTGATATCCGGTCTAAATATTCTTTCACATGACGCATAAAAGCTATTGCAGTCAACTAAAGCAAAGATCATAGTCTAATACAAATTTATGGAGGCTATGACTATGCCAGCTATTTCTAGTTCTTCCTCTTTATCGATCATTATGGGTGGGTATTTTGGATTCTCAGAGACTAGGCAAACTTTTGGTTTAAGCAGTAGTCTCTTGCATGCATAAGATCCATCTATTGAAGCTATAACAATTTTATTGTGACCTGGTTCTATACTTCTATCTACTATCAAAATTGCACCATCTCCTATATGTGCATTTATCATTGAATCTCCACTGACACGAACAAAATAGGTAGCGGCAGGATTTTTTATTAGATATTCATTCAAATCTATAGATCTTTCAATATAGTCATCTGCAGGGCTAGGCCATCCTACTCGAACGGTATTTAGGAAATAGGGGATTTCAAGAAGAGATAAGTTATCCTCTGATGCATCGCCCAGATAGTCAATTTTCATAAGGGTTTTATAAATTAATACTGTATGTATATACAGTATAATTAAAGGATGATTTTGTAAAGCTTTTAACCTACTATTATTTGTATAAAAGATATTAAACTCTAAATAATATGAAAACTTGGATAATTTTGGGAGCGGTCTACATCGGTTTTTTCTTTTGGTATACAGATATGGGAGGACAGTTAAGCCAAGAAGAAATACAAGAATTTATTAAACAACACGAACAAAATATCATCGATAATGGAGTGTCTTCAGATTCAGAAGAACTTCAGCTAAGAATAGATTTCCTTAGAAGATTCATGGAAGAAGATAATGGTCGGCAGTTCATTATGGTCAATAATATTGAAATGAATAAAAATCCTGCAGATGTGCCTGGCGCAAATCCTGGAGAGTCTGCTGATCAATTAATGTCTAGATATATGGAGCATATGTGGCCTAATCTTTTAAAGCGAGCTTCCCATCCTGTTTTTATGAGTGATGTCGTCTATCAATCCATGGATCTAGTGGGAATAGAGGGAGCAGAAACTTGGGATCAAGCAGCATTAATGAGATATAAAAGTCGCAGGGCGATGATGGAGATAGTTACTCATCCAAATATGATGGATAGTCATGAGTTCAAGATTGCAGCCCTACAAAAGACTATTGCATATCCTGTTGAACCGTTTGGTTATTATAGTGATATAAGAGTTATCTTCGGGATGTTGATAATGATAGTCGGTCTTTCGATTAGGTTATTTCTTGTTTCTAAGAGATAGAGAATTTTTTTAGTTCGCAAGAGCTAGAATCCATCCAAAGATACCATCCGTATTTATCCCAATCTCCCAGAACAATTCTTTTAGCAGGCTGGTTATTGATTTCAATATCATGAGAATTTGGCCTGTGTGTATGGCCATGGATTAGGAGATTTACAGAAAAATTTTCCATAGTTTTAGATACTTCTGAAGGAGTTACATCCATGATATTTTCTTTTTTTTGCTCGGTAGCCTGTTTACTTATGTCTCTTAATTCTCTAGCAATTTCATTTCTTTCAATCAAAGACTTACTCAGGAATTCTTTTTGCCATTGCGGATCCCTGCTGGTTTTCCTAAAAGATTGATAATCAACATCTTCGGTGCAGAGCAAATCGCCATGCATTAGAAGAACAGGTTTACCAAACATTTCTTCTAACCTGGGATCTGTTATGAGTGTCATGCCGGATGAAAATGCAAATTCATGTCCTAGAAGAAAATCTCTATTTCCATGCATCATATAGATCTCTGCAGTTTGATTAGTCTTCAGAAGAGCTTCTCTAATCCCGGAGATAAAATCATTTTGATTATCGTCTCCTATCCAGGTCTCAAACAGATCACCAAGTATGTATAGTTTTTCTGCTTTTGAAGCAGTCTCTTCAAGAAAAGTTAAAAAGGCTTGAGTAATATCTGGTCTGCCCTCATGCAAGTGCAGATCAGATATAAAGCAGTAAGCCATCGTTATTCTGTCGTAACTTTCGTATCGATAATTGAAATATCTTCAAGAGGAACGTCCTGATGAAAACCTGAGCTTCCTGTTGCAGTTGCAGCAATCGCTTCAACGGTTTCAAAGCCTTCAACAACCTCACCGAACACCGCATAGCCCCATCCTTGAGAAGTTTCTTCTGTATGATCTAAAGAAATATTATTAACAACATTGATAAAAAACTGAGAGCTGGCAGAATGAGGATCATTAGTCCTTGCCATCGACAAACTCCATTTTGTATTTTTTACACCATTATTAGCTTCATTCATAATGGGGGGATTGCCTTCTTTATTTATCATGCCAGGCTCCATTCCTCCGCCTTGTATGACAAAACCGGGAATTACTCGATGAAAGATGGTTCCATTAAAAAAACCACTCTCAGCATACTCTAAAAAGTTTTTAGATGTTACGGGTGCTTCTTCTTCAAATAGCTCAATTACAATCGGACCTAGTGTTGTTTCAAAAGTTATCACTTTTATCTCCTTTTCATTTTGTGAACAACCCGTCGTCCAAAAAAAAGTCATAAAAATGATTATTAGACTTAAATTTGAAGTGAGTTGTTTCATATTTCTTTTAAATTCATTAGCGTGAGGGGGCTATAATACGAACTTTATGGTTAAGCTTCCAATACATTAAGGATATGAAAGCAAATAAAACAAGATTTTGTCCTAGTCCAACTGGTCTTTTGCACCTAGGAAACCTTAGGACAGCCCTTTTTAGTTCACTTGTAGCAAAGAAGCATGGCGACTCTTTTTTACTGCGTATAGAGGATACTGATCTAGAAAGATCTAAAGAAGAGTTTTCTAAGGCTATCTGCGAGGATTTAAGCTGGATGGGATTGAATTGGGATGAAGGTCCGGAAGTCGGTGGTATAGAAAACTCTTACTATCAATCAGAAAGAATTGAACTTTACGAAGAGTTTTATAAAGAATTGTCAGATGCAGATTTAATTTATCCTTGCTTTACTAGCGAGGAAGAATTGAAGATTATTCGTAGAAATCAAATCGCAGCTGGTCAACCTCCTCGTTATACAGGCGTTTGGTCTGAAGCATCAAATGAAGAGATTCAAGAAGAATTAAATAAAGGGAATAAACCTGTTTATAGATTCAGAGTTCCTAAGGATAAAAAAATAGAGTTTGTAGACATAGTGAAAGGCGAACAATCCTTCTCCACAGCTGATCTTGATGACTTTATTGTCAGGAAGCAAGATTCGTCTCCAACCTTCATGTTTGCCAATGCAATAGATGACTCTTTAATGAAAGTAAATATTGTACTAAGAGGAGATGATCATTTGAGTAATACTCCACGACAAATAGCTTTATTAGAGGCTCTGAATTTGTCTCTTCCTCAATATGCTCATGTTTCACTTTTTACTGGTTCAGATGGTGCACCTTTATCTAAAAGAAACGGAAGCTTGTCGATAAATGATCTAAGGCAAATGGGTTATTTACCTCAGGCAGTTGCTAATTATCTTTCTAGAGTTGGCCACAGAATTACGGATAACAATCTAATGACCTATCAAGAATTAGCAGAAGCATTTGAAACAAAGAATATTTCGAGTTCTCCTAGCAAGTTTGATATGGACCAATTAATTTTTTGGCAAAAAAAGACCGTAGAGTCTTTGTCAACCCAAGAGTGCTCAGTCTGGCTCAATGAATCTTTGAACGCTTTACCGCCAGAAATAAATTCCGAGAATTTTATTGAGCTGATAAAAGAGAACATTAACTTTCCTGAAGAAGCTGAAGATTATTTAAATAACTTATTTCATCATCCGCTAAATACCAGTGAAGAAGTCTTCGAAATCATTAAATCTGCAGGAAAAGATTTTTACACAACTGCATTCAAATCAATTGAGTTGGGCTATAAAGATTGGAATGATGCTGTCAAAACTATTGGTCTTGCAACTAACACGAAAGGCAAGGATTTATTTATGCCCTTGAGAGTCGCCATAACAGGACAAACAAAAGGACCCGAACTAGATAAAGTGGTCCATATTATCGGCTTGGAGCAAGTTCTGATTAGATTTAAAGAGGCGTCTGAGCTTTGAAAATCTTCAATACACTTTCTGGAAAGAAAGATGATTTTAAACCTTTAGAGGGCAATAAGGTTCGCATGTATATCTGTGGCATGACTGTTTATGATGATACTCATATCGGTCATGCGAGAACTTTTGTCTCTTTTGATATTATAGTTAGATATCTAAGAAGTGCAGGTTATGAAGTTAACTACATAAGAAATGTTACTGATGTGGATGACAAAATTTTAGAGCGATCAAAGGAACTAGGAATAACTCCATTTGAGCTAACTCAAAAGTATATTCAATCCATGAACCAAGATTTTTCATCTTTAAAAATGATCGAACCTGATGCTGAACCAAGAGCTACAGATAATATCGATTCGATTATTTCATTAATAAAAAAACTCATTGAAAAAGAACATGCGTATGTTGGTGATTCGGATGTTTATTTTTCTACTGAGTCATTTCAGTCATATGGAAAACTTTCCCGAAGAAATCTAGAAGATATGTTGGCAGGTGCAAGAGTTGACGTAGACCCAGGCAAAAGAAATCCTGCTGATTTTGTTCTTTGGAAAAAGGATACCGATGGTCTTAAGTGGGATTCGCCTTGGGGAGAAGGAAGACCAGGATGGCATATTGAATGTTCAGCTATGAGTATGGATGCTTTGGGCGAGACATTTGATATACATGGAGGAGGTGCTGACCTTAAATTCCCTCACCATGAAAATGAAATTGCACAGTCAGAATGTGTTACTGGTAAAGAGTTCGCTAGATTATGGATGCATACAGGGCCCTTAAGGATAGATAAAGAAAAGATGTCTAAGTCTCTTAAGAATTTTATTACCATTAAAGATGCAGTAAAAAATAGCTCTTCTGAAACTCTACGTTTCTTTTTGATATCTAGTCATTACAGGAGTCCACTTAATTACTCGGAGGAAGGCATTAAAGAAGCCAAGAATTCATTGGATCGTCTTTATAATTCTTTGAAGGATCTAGAGTTTAGGCATTTACCATTGGTTGAGAGCCAATATTCTCAAAAATTTCATAATGCTATGCAGGATGATTTTAATTCTCCTGCTGCTATTTCAGTTCTTTTTGAAATGGCAAGAAATATCAATACCTGTAAAAAAGAAAATGATATTGATGAAGCCTCTAAGCTATCCAAAGAACTGGTTAACCTCTCGTCTTGCCTAGGGATAATTCAAGATAATCCAGAAGAGTACTTTACTGATGGTATTACTTTGACCGATCAAGAGGTGAATATTTACATCACGCGAAGGAATCAGGCTAGAGCAGAAAAAGATTTTCAGCTATCCGATAATATACGTGATGAGTTATTAGAAAAAGGTATTGCCCTTGAAGACAAAGCATCTGGGACAGTCTGGAAAAAGATTTAAACTAGACCATTAAAGTCTTTTTTACATAAGAGCAGTAACCACATTTTTGATTAGCTTCTGGTACTTCATTATTCATAAGAGTTTCTTTTAGATCAAAGAGAACGGGTTCAATCCAAGAGTCATTTCCTTTGTAAGGTATGAGCTTAGTTTTGAATTCAAGTTGGTTATTAAATTCATCTTTCTCAGTAATACCGTTACAGTAAACAAAGTATCCGATATCTGAAACATCAAAAGAATTACCTCGAAGTAACCACTGATAAAATTCAATTTGCCTTTTATAGCCAATCTGCCAATCGGCATCAATACTCACTTCACCTTTTTTTGAGGTAGCCTTGTAATCAACCACAATGAGTTGTTGTGTTTCTGTATTTATCCATACGTCATCTAAACCACCTCTTAAAATCAGATTTGTTTCTGGATGAGTTCTCTTAACTCCATGCCTCAAAGATTCTCTCCATTCTTCAAGATCAGGATGTTGGTAAGGTAAAGCTTTTAATCTATTCTCCACCATTATTGGATGAGGCTTTTTTTGTTCTCTGTAGATATCGAATTCATTTTTTAGCAACTCGTCAACTGCATTATTTAAATTAAAGGGAAAGGATGGAGGTCTGGCAATTCCTATCCTATTCGTTAAATAGAAACAACGTGGACATTCAAGAAAATTATCAATCCTTGAGCGACTTAAAACAAAAGGTTCTTCCGACGAAGGATCAAATAATTTTGCTGGCATATTGGAGTTAATATTACCACAATGAAAAAAGGCCTACTCTTAAAAGTAGGCCTTAAACTTGGCTCCCCGAGCTGGGCTCGAACCAGCGACCCAATGATTAACAGTCATTTGCTCTACCAACTGAGCTATCGGGGAATATAGTAATTATAACTCGTACAATCTCAGCGTATAATATTTTTTTAAAAATATGACAAAGAAATTCGAGTTAGTATCAAATTATAAACCTGCGGGCGATCAACCGAATGCTATTAATGAAATAGTTACTGGTTTGAATGATGGACTACTTAATCAAACTCTTCTCGGAGTAACAGGTTCTGGCAAAACTTTTACTGTGGCTAATGTTATTCAACAAGTACAAAGGCCGGCTATAGTTATGGCACATAATAAAACACTGGCAGCTCAGCTTTATGGTGAATTCAAAGAATATTTTCCAAATAACGCTGTGGAATATTTTGTCTCTTACTACGATTATTATCAACCAGAGGCTTACGTACCTTCTTCAGATATTTTTATTGAAAAAGATGCTTCGATCAATGAGCACATAGAACAAATGCGTTTATCGGCCACGAAGGCAATCATGGAAAGAAGGGATGTTGTTATTGTTGCATCTGTATCTGCAATTTATGGACTTGGTGACCCTCAGTCTTATTTACAAATGGTTCTTCATCTAGATAGGGGGGATGAGATTGATCAAAGAACATTATTAAGGAGGCTTGCTGAGCTTCAATACCAAAGGAATGAAGTTGAATTTAAGAGATCTATGTATCGCGTCAGAGGTGATGTGATAGATGTCTTTCCTGCTGATTCAGAAAAAGAAGCATTGCGAATTGAACTTTTTGGTAACGAGATAGACTCACTTAAACTTTTCGATCCTTTAACAGGAGAAATAATAAGGGAGGTTCCTAGAATCACAATTTATCCAAAGTCTCATTATGTAACCACAAGAGAAAAAATTCTTCAGGCAATAGAATTCATCAAAGAAGAGTTGGTTCTTCGGCTAGATTATTTAAGAAAAGAGAATAAGCTCGTCGAGGCTCAAAGATTAGAAGAAAGAACTAAATATGATATTGAAATGCTCAAAGAATTAGGTTTTTGCTCAGGTATTGAAAACTACTCAAGGTTTTTATCAGATAGACAGCCTGGTGAGCCTCCTCCTACTTTGTATGAATATCTTCCCCAAGATGCATTAGTTTTTATTGATGAATCTCATGTGTCTCTTCCTCAGTTAGGTGGAATGTATAGAGGAGATAGATCGAGAAAACAAACATTGGTAGATTATGGATTTAGATTGCCTGTTGCACTAGATAATAGGCCTCTAAGATTTGATGAATGGGAAAAATTATCAGGCCAGAGAATATTTCTTTCTGCAACGCCGGCTAAATATGAAACTGAAAATTCAGGAAATATAGTTGAGCTAGTTGTAAGGCCAACAGGACTAACTGACCCCGAAGTGGACATTAGGCCAGCTACACACCAAGTAGACGATCTTCAAGAAGAAATAAAAAAAATAGTCGCTAAAGGCGACAGAGTGCTCGTTACAGTTTTAACTAAGAGAATGGCAGAGGACTTAACTGAATACTTGGATGAAAACGGGACAAGAGTGAGATATCTCCATTCAGATATTGATACTGTTGAGAGAGTAGAGATTATTCGAGATTTAAGGTTAGGTGTATTTGATGTTCTAGTCGGTATCAATCTTTTGAGAGAAGGTTTGGATATACCAGAAGTAGCTTTGGTGGCTATTTTAGATGCAGATAAGGAAGGTTTTCTTAGATCAGAAAGTTCATTAATTCAAACCATAGGTCGAGCAGCAAGACATTTAGAAGGTAGGGCAATTCTATATGCCGATAAGATGACTGGTTCAATGGAAAGAGCAATCGGGGAAACTAATAGAAGAAGAGATATTCAGGAAGCATTTAATAAAGAAAATTCTATAGAACCTCAAGGTATCAAAAAGAAGATTGGAGATATCATGGAAGGTGCCAGATCGGTAAAAGGAAAATCAAAGTCTCGTCGAAAATTAGATAAATTAGGAGAGATCGAGTTTGATCCTATAGAAAGTTTTGATAACCCTGAAAAAATAAAAAAGGAAATTATTAAAATTGAGGACCAAATGTATAAATACGCAAAAAACTTAGAATTTGAAGAGGCGGCAAATTATCGCGATCGGGTAGAAGACCTAAGAAAAAAGTTAATTTTGAGTTAGCGCGAATAATTCATTGCTTCTATCTAAAATAGAAAGAGTCTTATAGTAAAGATCTATACGGTTTACATATTCAATTGCTTCTTTGTGCTTAACAAACTGCTTTGACTCTTCCCCATACCTGTTTATTAATATTTGTTTTAGGGCTAGTGATACTTCAGACCACTTTTCAGAATTTAATCCCCTTTCCTTGGCTAGTTCCCTGGCTAGGTCTATATTTACAAATCCTAAATTATATGCTGCTAAAGCCATCCATATTCTGTCTAGTTTGGGGATTTCCTCAGGAAGCCTATCCATTGTCTTTTGAAAATAATTAGCACCTCCTGATATGCTAGCTTCTGGATTGGTTCTTTTCTTGATTCCCATCTCTTTAGCTGTTTTCTGGGTAAGCATCATCATGCCTCGAACACCTGTTTTTGATATAGCCTTAGGATTCCAATGAGATTCTTGATAGCTTATTGCTGCAATCAGGGTCCAATGAACCTCTAAATCCTTTGCGGAATCTCTAAAGGTCATTTCATATTCAGGTAGTCTAGAATCAACCCTTTTCATAAAAATAGAGTAACCAGGTTTGTCGTCTTTCCATAAATATTCAATCTCATTTATAAAAAATTCTTTATTTTGTTCTGTATATGAAGCCAGCACAGGAGCTTCGAGACTGACAAAGGCCAGCAGACCAAGGAAGGAAAAGAGCGAGTATCTGAATTTTAGATTTCTCAATGCAACCCCAATTTTTTAACCATTCTATTTAGAATTTATGAGAAATACTACTTCTAGCAACAGTTTAATGTCATAACCACAAGATAGGCTATTTACTTAAGATTTGCTTTTATTACAATGATGACCAAGCATTAATGAACTCTATAATCGAAGTTTCGCCAAATATCATTGCCATAATAGGCTCAGATAATCTCTCTGATTTCCGTTTAAATCAACTTAGACAATCTATTCCTAGTCATGAGTATCGGGATATCCAATGTCATGAGATCTATTTTTGCCAACTTAAGGAGGGGTCATCAAATCTCTCAGAGTCTGGCATTGTAAAATTAACTAATTTATTAAATTCCAATCAAGCTCAAAACAGTTTAGCTGAGAGTTTCTTTTTTATCACTCCAAGAATTGGCACCATATCTCCTTGGTCCTCTAAAGCTACAGATATTCTTAATAATTCGGGATTAACCAATGTAAAAAGAGTTGAAAGAGCCATGTGCTATCATTTTAATAGATCTATTGAATCAGATACTTTACTGAATTTAGGCAACACTCTGATTGATAAGATGACTCAAGAAGTACTAGTGAGCATGAATGATATCCCTCAACTATTTTCAAGTTTAGAGCCCGGATCTTTAAGAGATATAGACATTTTTAGTGAAGGAATGAACACTCTTCAAGAAGTTAATTCAGATTTAGGACTGGCACTCAGTGAAGAAGAAATTACTTATCTTTATGAGAACTATCTGGAGACGAACAAAAATCCTACCGATGCAGAGTTGATGATGTTTGCTCAAGCAAACTCTGAGCATTGTAGACATAAGATTTTTAATGCTGAGTGGTCAATAGATGGAAAAACTCAGTCCCACAGTCTTTTCGATATGATTAGAAATACTCATAAGAATTATTCGGAAGGTGTTATATCGGCTTATGAGGATAATGCTGCAATTCTCAATGGTTATAGAGCGAAAAGATTTTATCCGAGAGACGGGTTTTATACTTCTCATGAAGAAGATATTAATTTAGTAATCAAGGTTGAAACTCATAATCATCCAACTGCTATTTCTCCATTTTCTGGAGCATCTACCGGCTCTGGAGGTGAAATAAGAGATGAAGGAGCTACCGGTATAGGGGCAAAACCTAAAGCAGGTCTTACAGGTTTTTCTGTTTCTAATCTTCGTATCCCAAAATTGAATGAAGATTGGGAGTTGGAAGAAGATTCACCTATGAGGATTGCATCTCCATTAAAAATAATGACCGATGCCCCAATTGGGGCTGCTTCTTTCAATAATGAATTTGGCAGACCAAATATACTTGGATATTTTAGAGCATTTGAGGCTAAGAAAGATGATGTTCATTATGGCTATCATAAACCGATTATGCTGGCTGGTGGTCTTGGTAATATAAAAACGGAACACGCTTTAAAAAGAGAAGTCCCAGTTGGTTCAAAATTAATTGTCCTTGGTGGTCCAGCAATGCTCATTGGATTGGGTGGGGGCTCTGCCTCCTCCCTTTCTTCCGGAAAGGGAGACGGCGATTTAGATTTTGCTTCAGTTCAAAGAGGAAATCCTGAAATGGAAAGACGATGTCAGGAAGTTTTAGATCGGTGCTGGCAGGCAGCTGATAATCCAATATTATTTATTCATGATGTGGGAGCGGGAGGACTTTCTAATGCCATTCCTGAACTGGTTAAGGATAGTGGTCATGGTGGTTTAATCAACCTTCGTGACATTCCTAACTCAGAACCTGGCATGACACCAATGGAAATTTGGTGTAACGAATCACAGGAAAGATATGTATTGGCTATTTCTGAAGAAAACTTAGTCGAGTTTGAAGCAATATGCAATAGAGAAAGGTGTCCATTTTCTGCTGTAGGAGAGATAACCGAAGGACATAACTTAGAGGTATATGATTCATACTTTGATAACTATCCCATTAGCCTTTCTTTAGAGGTTCTTTTTGGGAAGGCCCCGAAGACCTTTATTGACTTTAACCTAGAAAAAAAATTATTGGACGAAATTAATCTCCCTAAGAAGATAACTGAGAAATTAATAAATGATGTATTAAGACATCCCACCGTGGCGAGCAAAAATTTCTTAATTACAATAGGAGATAGGTCAATAACAGGACTCATTGCGAGAGATCAATTAATTGGTCCTTGGCAGGTACCAGTTTCAGATTATGCTCTGTGTAAATCAAGCTTCTTGGGGGATTCAGGTGAAGCGATGGCTATAGGTGAGAGAACCCCCTTGGCTTTATTAGACTCAAAAGCGGCAGCGAGGATATCGGTTGCGGAAGTGGTAACCAATATTCTTCCATCAGGAATTTCTAATATTTCAGATATAAAATTATCAGCAAATTGGATGGGATCTCCTGGCAAGCTAAATGGAGATCAGGACTTATATGAAGCAGTAAAGGCTATTGGAATGGAATTGTGTCCTAAATGGAATATGAGTATTCCTGTAGGAAAAGACTCCTTATCAATGTCTACTGAATGGAATGATGAGAATAGAGATAAGTCAGTTATATCTCCTTTATCTTTAATTGTTTCGGGCTTTTCACCTGTTCAGAATGTAAATATAGCCACTACGCCCCAATTAAAAAATAAAGATAATTCTTGTTTATTATTCATTGATTTAGGAAAAGGTAAATCCAGAATGGGTGGGAGTATCTTAGCCCAGATCCATAACGAGTATGGTGGCACTTCCCCTGATGTTGAATGTACCGAAGAGATGCCTGGTTTTGTTTCTGTGATTTATAAGCTTTTAAAAGACAAGAAGATATTGGCATATCACGACCGATCTGATGGAGGTTTGATTACAACATTGGCTGAAATGTCTTTTGCCAGTAGGCTAGGCTTAAAAATAAACCTTGATCCATTATTAGCAGACGAGAGTGAACTAGTTGACTTACTTTTCAATGAAGAACTTGGAGTTATTATTCAAGTCTTAGATGTCGATTTAGATGAGACATTCAAATTATTCAATAGTATTGGACTTAGAGATGAAGTTTATAACTTAGGTACCATTTCAACTGAAGAAGTATTAGATTTCAGGTTTAAAGAAAAAAACATCATTGAGCTTCCTTTAAAGGAGCTTCTAAAGAATTGGCATCAAGTTAGTTTTGAGATACAAAAATTAAGAGATAATCCTGTAACAGCACAATCGGAATATGAACATGATACCAATCTTAAAAATAATGGATTAAATCCAGTTATTCCATTCATCATTCCTCAGAAGATCAATATTAATAGCTCTAAACCAAGAATAGCCATATTAAGAGAACAGGGAGTTAATGGACAAAATGAAATGGCAGCTGCCTTCAATGAAGTTGGATTTGATTGTCTTGACGTTCACATGACGGATTTGATATCCAAGAGACATCTTTTAAAAGATTTTGAGGGTCTGGTGGCTTGTGGTGGATTCTCCTACGGAGATGTCCTAGGGGCAGGTGGAGGATGGGCTAATACTATTTTATATAATGACGAATTAAGACAACAGTTTGGAGAGTTTTTCCATAATGAAGAGGCCTTTACTCTAGGTGTCTGCAATGGCTGTCAAACTTTATCTCTTTTATCTTCGCTTATTCCAGGCGCTGAGCATTGGCCGAAATTCAAACGAAATATTTCTGAAAAATTTGAATCTCGATTAATTCAAGTTGTTGTGAATGAGTCTCCTTCAATATTCTTTCATGGCATGGAAGGAGCTGTAATTCCTATACCTGTGGCTCATGGTGAGGGCAGAGCAGAGGGTAGTAAAGACAATTTCAAGGAACTCATAAAATCAAACTTGAGCACCATTTCTTACGCTGATGATAGAGGTTTGCTAACCGAAAATTACCCAGCCAACCCAAATGGTTCACCGCTTGGTATTGGAGGCTTAACAAATCAATCTGGAACAGTGAACATTATGATGCCTCATCCTGAAAGGGCTTTCTTGACCGACCAGTTCTCATGGAGTCCCGATGACTGGGAAGACTATAGTCCGTGGGTTAAATTTTTTCTTAATGCTAGGGACTTTATAAAATAAGAATTTTATTTTCTTCTTTCTATCGTGTGAGTGGTAAGTGGAAACTCGTTCTTCTTCATATCAGCGAAGACATTTTTTATAGCTATTGGTACAAAAGGAAAGGCCAGTTCTTCCCAAGGCATATCGGCTTCGTTAAAGAATTCAACTTCTAGGCTTTCTGTAGTAGCTGAGAAGTCGTCTTTAATCACTTTAGCCAAATAAAGCATATAAACCTGATTGATCTGGGGAACATTAAAAATTGCATAGAGCTCACCCATCTCAACTTCTGTGTTTGTTTCTTCTAAGGTTTCTCTAAATGCTCCTTGTGATACTGTTTCTCCATTCTCAAGGAATCCGCCTGGAAGAGTCCATTTGCCATACCTGGGTTCAATTGCTCTTTTACATAAGAGAATAGATTCATCTTTGACCGGAATGGTGCCAACTATAATCTTTGGATTTGTGTAATGAATCAGATCACAACCTTTACAGCAATCTCTCTCTCTATTATCTCCTTCGGGAATTCTTTTTTCTGTCTCAGAACCGCATTCACTACAGTATTTCATTTTTATTTTTTATTTCGATTTTAAAGCGTCAGAAGTATAAACTATCCTCCCTAACAATTTGTATTTATTCATGCTCAACAATATCACGGAAAAAATAAAGTCGTATTCTGGGACTCCTCCCGTAGAGGAATTAAGAAAAGCTGCTGTGCTTATAGCGATAACTGACTCTAAAGATCCTGAACTTATCTATACGCTGAGATCTAATAAGGTCGGTTCTCATGGTGGAGAAGTTTCTTTCCCTGGGGGAATGTATGAAGAAGAAGATAATACTCTTGAAAATACAGCCCTAAGAGAATCTCAAGAGGAAACTGGTCTTGATAAAGCTAAAGTTAATATTCTAGGGCCTATTGATACTGTTGTTTCAAGATTTAATGTCAGTGTTACTCCTTTCGTGGGTATTGTCCCTGATGATATTGAGCTTAATGATAATTCTGATGAAATAGAAGCCTGTTTTAAAGTGCCTTTATCTTTTCTTTTAGAAGACAAACGACATAGAAATGATGAAATTAATAGAAATGGAGATGTCTTTTTTATGCCAGCTTATCAATATGATTCTTATATAATATGGGGATTAACGGCAATGATTACGGTTGATTTTCTTAATATTGCTTTAGATGCAAAAATAGATTTAAAAACAAAAGGTAATTAATTTAAGGGGGATAAATTATGCTTTATAAACTGGGAGAAGATGAACCGATTCTGGATGGAAATTATTATGTTTCTGATTCTGCTTCTGTTCTCGGTAAAGTAAGACTGTGCAATGATTCAAGTATCTGGTTTGGGGCGATATTAAGAGGAGATACAGAACTCATAACCATTGGAGAAGGGTCTAATGTTCAAGATGGCTCTGTCTTGCATACAGATTTAGGCTACCCTCTAGACATTGGAAAAGATGTGACTATAGGACACAAAGTTATGTTGCATGGCTGCACAATAGGAGACGGAAGTTTGATTGGTATTAATTCTGTGGTTCTCAATGGTGCAAAAATTGGAAAAGGATGCCTGATTGGAGCTAATGCTCTAATAACTGAGGGTATGGAAATCCCCGATGGATCTTTGGTTATGGGTTCTCCAGGAAAAATAAGAGGCGAACTTAACGACGATCAGAAACAAGGTTTATTACTTTCCGCGAAACATTATGTTGAAAATGCTAAGAGGTTTAAGAAAGATCTCACAAAAATAAGCTAAATAAATATGAAAACAGAAAATCTAAATTACAATTTCGACGAACAGAATTATTCTACTTTTGTAGCTTATCCTGAGAGTGATAGAGCACCCTTGGTGTTGATAGCACATGCTTGGGGAGGTAGAGATAATTTTGTTGAAGAAAAGGCAATAGAGTTAGCCAAAGAAGGCTTTGTTGCTATGGCCGTAGATATGTATGGTGATGGTAAACAAGGAACAACCATTGAAGAGAATCAATCTTTAATGACTCCTTTGGTGGAAGATAGAAAAAAGCTTAAATCAATAATCAATGCCGCTTTAGAACAAGGAAAAAATCTAGTAGGTGTCGATTCAAGCAAAGTTGCAGCCATTGGATATTGTTTTGGTGGCATGGTTGTTCTGGATCTGGCAAGGTCAGGCGCTGATGTTAAAGGAGTAGTGAGCTTTCATGGATTGCTCATGGGATCTGAGATTCCAGAACAAGGAATAAAAAGTAAGATATTAGTTCTGCATGGCGAAAGAGATCCAATGGTTCCGCCTTTAATGGTAAATGAATTTCAAAAAGAAATGACAGAGGCAGGTGCGGATTGGCAATTACATAGTTATGGAAATGCTTATCACTCTTTTACGAACAAAGAAGCGAATGATCCAAATTTGGGTACCCAGTACCATGAAGCAGCAGACAAAAGGTCCTGGCAATCTATGTTGAACTTCTTTGCTGAAATTTTTTAGTCCGATTTATCTATGATCTTATCCACTAACGAAATCAGAAATATTTATTTAGATTTTTTTCAAGAAAAAGGTCATACGCTGGTTGAAAGTTCATCTTTGGTACCAATTAATGATCCATCCCTTTTGTTTACCAATGCTGGTATGGTTCCATTTAAGGACCTTTTATTGGGTATAGAAAAAAGAAGCTACACAAGGGCAGTGAGTTCTCAACGATGTATTAGAGCTGGAGGAAAACATAACGATCTAGATAATGTGGGTTACACAGCAAGACACCATACTCTTTTTGAAATGCTTGGAAATTTCAGTTTTGGTGACTATTTCAAAGAAGAAGCAATATTTTTTGCTTGGGAGCTATTGACCGAAAGGTACAAAATCTCGCCTGATAAGTTATGGATAACTGTTCATGAAGATGATGATGAATCTGAAGAAATCTGGATTAAAAAGGTTGGGGTTGATCCATCTAGAGTATCTAGATTAGATGATGAAGAAAACTTTTGGACAATGGGTGATACTGGGCCTTGCGGACCTTGCAGTGAAATTTATTATGACCACGGAGACCATCTTGAAGGGGAACCTCCTTTGCCTGGAAATGAACCGGGTGATAGATTTATTGAGATCTGGAATCTGGTATTTACTCAATTTGATAGAGACAAAGACGGTTCTATGAGTCCTCTGCCTAATCCTTGTGTCGATACAGGCATGGGTTTGGAAAGAATAGCGGCTGTTTTGCAAAATGAACAAAATAATTTTGACACTGATATCTTAAAAGCCATAGTTGCTGCTGCAGGAAAATTAACCAAACATGAAGACCTAAAAAATCCTTCCTTACGAGTAATTGCTGATCACTTGAGAGCATGTGCTTTTTTGATTGCCGATGGCGTTATACCTTCTAATGAAGGAAGAGGTTATGTATTAAGAAGAATCATAAGACGTGCATTAAGGCATGCCCATAAACTGGGAATGAAAGATCCAATTCTTTCTAAATTAGTACCTGTCTTGGAAGATCAAATGGGAAATGCCTATCCGCTACTTAGAAAAAATTCTGACATTATCAAAGCAAATCTATCTAAAGAAGAAGAACAGTTTAGTTCTACTCTCGAACAAGGCATGCAACTTCTAGAGTCTGCTATAGAGGACCTTGAAGGAAACACAATTCCTGGTGATATAACTTTCAAGCTCTATGACACATATGGTTTTCCTGTAGATATGACGGCTGATTTTGCAAGAGAGAAGGGTTTAGTCGTAGATCTAGAGTTATATGATTCTTTAATGCTCGAGCAAAAAGAAAGAGCTAGATCGTCTAGTAACTTTAGTTCGCTTATTCCAGAATCGCTGAATATTCAAGGTAAAACAGAATTTGTAGGGTATGAATCTAATGCTCTAAGTTCTAACGTTGTTGAGATAATTTCAAATTCTGAAGACAATATAAAGGGCGAACTTTTAGAAGATCAAGAAGGTTTGATTTTGCTTAAAGAGACACCTTTTTATGCTGAGTCCGGAGGGCAGGTTGGCGATAGAGGCTTCATCAAATCTAATGAGTCTATTTTTGAAGTTTATGACACTCAAAAAAAAGGAGATCAATATCTTCATATAGGAATTGTTAAGTCAGGCTCCTTTAAGAAAGATGATTCCGTAGAGGCTGAAATAGACCAAGATCATAGGAATAGGATAAAGAGAAATCATAGCGCTACTCATTTACTTCATGCTGCCTTAAAACAAACTCTTGGAGATCATGTTGAACAAAAAGGGTCATTAGTTGAAGAATCTCGTTTAAGATTCGATTTTGCTCATCACAGCGCAATAGACTCAGTAGACTTGAATGCAATTGAAGACATGCTTAATGAAGAGGTTGCTAGAGACATAGTATCTATAACTGAAGTTCTTCCTATAGGCGAAGCCATAGAAAAAGGAGCCATAGCCTTTTTTGGAGATAAATATGGAGAGAATGTAAGAGTGCTTGATATTGGAAATGGTTTCTCCGTGGAACTATGTGGTGGAACGCACGTAGAAAGAACAGGAGAAATAGGACTTATAAAAGTTATTTCTGAATCAGGTATTTCTGCTGGTGTTAGAAGAATTGAAGCTGTAACCGGAGAAGGGGCTAATTTTCTTTTAGATGAATTAGAGCAGAATTTTTTATCAATCAGTAATGAACTACTAGTTGAAGTCTTTGACTCTAGGGATGGCTTAGAAGCGCTGCTATACATTCGGTTTTTACAAGATGAAATAAATTCTTATGCCGAATTGCTAAATTGTTCTTCGGACCAGGTATTGAAGAAGATAATTCAGATAAAAGATGAAAATTCCTCTTTGTCTAAGGAGCTAAAAAAAGAACCAGCTGAGTTTAAAATACATGAAAGTCCTTTGGAGGCAATTGAACAAATATTAGATACTAATCAATCTCTTAAAACGGATGCGAAAAAAGCACAGTCTGAAGATTTAGGTGTTTCTGTTCGTGATCTCATGGATCAATCTCTTGAGGTAGAAGGATATAATCTAATCACAAGTACTTTTGAGGGAGTAGATTCTAAGGAGCTAAGGGAAATTGCTGATCGATTGAGAAATAACAGCCAAAATTCAATAATAGCCCTAATTTCCATATCTGATGACAAGGTACCAACGATAATTGCATGTTCCAAAGAAGTTGATATAGACGCTAGAGAAGTCATGAAACATTTAATAAATCAATTAGGTGGTAGCGGAGGCGGAAGACCTGATTTTGCTCAAGGTGGAGTTGAGAATACTGATGATATAGATATGGCTTTGAATTCTATAGCAGACTTAATTGTTTCTTTAAATAACCAGTAATATAGAATACCAACCCTTTTTTATGGGTAGATTAATAGTTAAAAAATTCGGAGGCACTTCAGTTGCTGATAGCGCTCGTATTGAAGCCGTTGCTGATAATGTTGAAGCCGAAATCCAAAAAGGCAATAAAGTTACTGTGGTTTTGTCTGCAATGGGTAAAAGCACCGATGCTCTTATTGAATTAGCCAAAGAAATTAATCCTGAACCTGACCTTAGAGAATATGATGCGTTGGTTTCTACTGGTGAGCAAATCTCCGTAGCTTTATTGGCTATGGCTTTGTTAAAGAGAGGAATAAAAGGTAAGTCTTATACAGCTTATCAGCTTGGCATCCAAACAAATTCAAGTCATAGCAGGGCGCGTATCTTAGATGTAGAGGTTAGTAAAATAACTGCAGAATTGGATAATGGAGTAGTACCTGTTATTACTGGATTCCAAGGTATGAATGAATTAGGAGATATCACTACACTCGGAAGAGGGGGTTCAGATACGACTGGTGTTGCATTGGCCGTGGCTTTAAAAGCCGATGAATGCCAAATTTATACAGATGTAGATGGGGTTTACACCACAGATCCTAGGGTTTGTCCTAAAGCTAGGTTACTGAAAGAAGTAAGTTTTGAAGAAATGCTAGAATTGTCTAGTTCAGGAGCTAAAGTGCTGCAATTAAGGGCAGTGGAATATGCAAGTAAATTTAATTTACCCCTTCGTGTCTTATCTAGTTTCAATCAAGGTGAAGGGACTTTAGTTCAAGAGGAGAAAAATATTATGGAAAGACCAATTGTCTCAGGAATCAGCAGTATTGATTCTGAAGCGAAATTAACTATGCGAGGAGTCCCGGATATACCCGGAGTAGCGGCCAAGATTTTAAGCCCTATAAGTGAAGCTGGGATAGAAGTAGATGTTATCGTTCAAAATATAAGTGCTGAAAATAATACTGATTTTACTTTTACGGTAGACAAAGCCGATGCAAAAAAAGCTGAAGCAATACTTCATGAGGTATCAGCATCTCTAGGGGGAGGTTCCATCGAAGTAGATGATGATATTGCAAAAATAAGTATTGTTGGAAGAGGCATGAGAGCCCACGCCGGAGTGGCTAGTAAAATGTTCCAAGCCCTTGCCAAGAGTGAAATTAATATTTCCATGATCACCACTTCTGAAATCAAGATTTCAGTCGTTATTAAAAAATCTGAGATGATTAATGCTGTTTCCGCGCTCCATGATGCTTTTGATTTAGATAAAGAGCTAGATTCTTAGTGGATGCAATAATAGAGTTATTTGGACTCGAGCAAGGCTTACTAAGAGGTTTTGTTTTTGGATTAGTACACGTAGGTATACTGATCATTGGTTATTATTCTGGTTGGAGTATAAATCGCTTATTAAAGAAAACTTCAAATGGACATGTAGCAGGCATAGTAGGTGCGGTCATAGCCCATATATTAGCTGATCTTATTGCTTCATTACTCGATCCTACAATGAGATCTGCTGCCTTGGGTATCATGCTGGGAGGCTTGCTTCCTTTACTCTTTATTCCCCTTTTAGAAAAATATATCGTTAAAAGTGATTCTCACATTATGGTTGGCGATCATGAAGATATAGAAAAAGACCTTAAATCCCACAAGCACAATTAATTCTTACTCTAATTAACAAATAAATTTAATTTTATTTGTTGCATTTGAGAATCATTCTCATCTATAATGCGACTCGTTCTCATTCTCAGAATGAGAATCATTATTAAATTGAAAAAAATATTAACTTAAGGGTTAAGAAAATGAAAAGAATTGCTCTATTTATAACAGCTTTATTTCTGAACTTTTCTATTTTTGCATCTGATGTCGAGATGGAAGTAATAGAAATAATCGGATCTAAAGAAGATGCCACTAAAATAGCAGGATCAGCTTCTGTCATTACAGAAGAAGAGCTAGAAACTTATGAATACACTGATATTCACAAGATTTTATCAAATGTTCCTGGTGTCAACTTCAGACCTGAAGAGGGTTATGGACTAAGACCAAATATCAGCATTAGAGGAACTTATGCTGACCGTTCTGGAAAAATAACATTAATGGAAGATGGAGTTTTGATAGCTCCTGGTCCATATTCAGCGTCTTCTGCTTATTACTTTCCTACTGCAGGAAGAATAGCTGGGGTTGAGGTTCTTAAAGGACCTGCTGCTATCTCTCAAGGACCTTACACTATCGGTGGTGCTGTAAACTTATTAAGTACACCTATAGCTGATGAAACTGGTGGTCTTATTAACCAAGAGTTCGGTGAAGACGGAACTTCAAGAACACACCTTCATTACAGTGTGGTTGGGAAAAATGCCGCTATGCTAATTGAATCACATACTTGGGAAACTGATGGATTTGATTCTATTAAAGGATCTGATGCAGATACAGGGTTTGATAAAGATGATCTAGTGATCAAATTGAGACTTAACACTGATGCCGATGCAGCAATTTATCAAGAATTAAATATTAAATATCAAGATTCAGATGAAGATTCTGATCAAACTTATGTTGGTTTAGCAGATGCTGATTTCAGAAGAGATGCCCATCAACGTTATGGTCTTTCAGCTTATGACAATATGGATAACAGTCATGAAACAACTTCTTTCAATTATATTGCTGATTTTGGAGACCTTGAGATAAGCGCAACAATGTATGAAAACGACTTTGCCAGAAACTGGTTTAAGGTCGATAAGATTGATAATAATAAAGTTTACGGCCATGGCAATGGTATCAATAACATAATCGCTGCAGCTAATGCTGGTGAAGCAACGGCTTCTGCGATCTTGAATGGTACAAATGCTGAAGCAGTTGAGATTAAACTTAAGAATAATAACCGTGCTTATACTAATGAAGGTACTGATCTTAAACTTCAATACAAAACTGAAAATCAAACTCTTACGATGGGTTATAGAGATACTGAAGATTCTGAAGATAGATTCCAAGTGTATGCATATACTCCATGGTCAGGCGGTCAATTAGGCCCTCTAACTGTGGGATCTGATCCAGGTTATAGCTCTAATAATAGACTTACAACTGCTGAAGCGGATGCGTTTTATATCAATGAAGAGTTAACTATGGGAGCTTTGACTGTCAATGTAGGGTACCGTTCAGAAGATTGGACAATTGTTCAAGAACGTTACACAGATGCAGCTAGAACGGCTGTTAACGCAGATAAAGGATATCCTAAGACTTTGTCCGATAACGACAATTCTTTGATGGGATTCGGAGCTACATATGATATGAATGACACTACACAGATATTTGTAGGTTTTCATGAAGGTTTCACACCTACAGGTGGAGGAGCAGATCCTGAAGAGGCTGATAACCTTGAAATGGGTGTTAGATACTCAAATGACAATACATTTATAGAGGCGGTATATTTTGATACTGATTATCAAAATATGTTTGGAAATTGTACAGCTTCAGGTGGTGCAACAGGATATTGTGAAATAGGTGATTCTTTTAATGCTGGTGAGGCTTCAATAAGCGGAATAGAACTAGTTGCTAGAACAGAAATGACTTCTGCTTCTGGAACTACTTATCCTCTTAGCTTGGTTTACACATCAACAGATGCTGAGTTCGATAATACCTTTGAGAGTGATTTCTGGGGTGATGTCACTGCTGGAATGGAAATACCAGATCTTCCAGACAGCCAATTAGCTTTAACCGCTGGTTTTGAAACTGTAAATGGTTTACGCGGAAGTGCTACTCTATATTCTTATGGAAGCACCTGTTCAGTAACAAGTTGTGCAGCTGGAACAGAAATTGATTCTTACAATGTAATGGATGCTTCGTTAACCCAAGCGATTAATGAAAGTCTTTCAGTATATGTAGTCGCGGCTAACCTAACTGACGAAACTGATGTTATCGCAAGAGCTCCTAAGAACGGTGCTAGAGCTCAACAGCCTCGTACGTTCTTAGTCGGAATCCGTTACAGACTGTAAGTAACAATGGTAGTAATGCAATTAGTGATACTTAATAAGATTAGTTATTGCTAAAAAGCGCCCTAGAGTGAGTCCCAAGCGCAGTGGACTCACTCTATCTTAGTCGGAATCCGTTACAGACTTAAAACATTAACGGATTAACCAACCCTCCCCAATGGTTGATTAAGGAAGGGGTCTAGATACTTTTCTAGGCCCCTTTCACTTTTCTGACAGACCAGTTAAAAAATCTACCCAAGTATTATCATCATTCAGACAAGGAATATAATTAAAAGAATCTCCCCCGGCTTCTAAAAAGGTTTCCCTTCCTCTGATGTTCATCTCTTCAAGAGTCTCAAGGTTATCTATGACAAAAGCGGGGCACACAACGTCCAATCTTTTAACTCCCTTCTCAACAAGCTTTACAAGTTCTTTATCTGTAAACGGCTCAATCCATCCTGGACCAATTCGAGACTGAAAAGAAATACCCCATTGACCATCGTCTAGATGTAATTTATTTGCGCACAACCTAGAGGTTTCAATAACCTGAGCCTTGTAACAATAAGGTTTTGCTTCAGACTCGATATCACAGCAGTTTTGCACTTTTAGACAGTGACTTTTTGTTGGATCAGTCTTGGTAAGATGCCTATTAGGAATACCGTGATAACTGAATAAAAGATAATCACTATTTTCTTGGCGATTTGAGTCGATAGTCTGACTTAAGCTTTCGATATAGCCTTCCTCTTTATAAAATGACTCTGCAAATGTTAAGTTCAAATTCAAGCTGAGTTCATGCTCTATTCGTTTAACTTCTTTTTCGGTAGTAAGAGTTGTAGACATGGCATAGTGGGGGTAAAGCGGCACTACAAAAATATCAGAACAACCCTTATCTCTAAGATTAACTAATCCTTCTTCGATACTTGGATACTGATATCTCATGGCAACTTCAAGAGGCACGCCAGATTTAGTGCTTATTTTTTTACCCAAACTAATAGTATTATTTATTAGAGGAGAGCCTTGATCTGTCCATATTTCTGAGTAAGCTTCTCGCGTATTTTTATATCGTGAAGGAATAATTATCCAATTTACGAGTATTTGCTGAAGAAGTTTGGGGTAATCTATAACTAGATCATCGGACAAGAACTCCTTTAAGTACTTTTTAATAGAGTCTAGTTCTAGATCTTTAGGAGAACCTAAATTTATAAGAAGAATTCCTTTCATGGCGTTAATTATAAATTAACTTTGATATTGAAGAGTCTAATTTATCATTTACTTATGTAGTAAAATAAATCTTTACTTAAAGGATGAAAAATTTTGGACACTTTACAAGCTATTCAAACTAGAAACTCTATTCCGCGCTTAGAAGATCCTGCACCTTCCTCTGAGGAAATGTTTGAGGTATATAAAGGTGCATTAAGGGCCCCGGATCATGCACGGTTGAGACCATGGAAATTTATTGAAGTAAGAGGGGCCTCTAGAGAAAAACTCGCTAATGCTTTTCTTGAAACTGCACACTCTTTAAATAAAGATTTAAGTGAATCAGAGATTGAAAAATTAAAGCAAGCTCCTTATCGTGCCCCGATGCTAATTATATTAGCTGCAGATATTAAAGATCATCCTAAAGTCCCAAAAGTAGAGCAAATTATCTCAATGGGCGCAGCTGCTCAGAATATTTTATTGGGAATACATGCGATAGGTTATTCGGCCGTATGGAGAACTGGGCAGATGGCCTTCAACCCAGAAATATCTAAAGCTTTAGGTTTAGAGGCGAATTTTGAAGTCATCGGTTATCTCTACATTGGAACTTCATCGGGAAAAGAAAAGCCCATCCCTGAACTAGAATTAAATGATTACCTTGAAGTTTGGAATTAACTTCTTTTTGGGTTCAAGAAATATCATTTTTCTATGCTTTTAAGGAAGAGAAAAAGCTAAATAAAGCTTCCATATGGCTTTTTATTGTAATAATGTGTTCTTATCCATATAGAAAACAAGGAAGTATTTATATGATTTAACTATAAATTTAGGAGAAGTTTATGTTTAGATTACCTTTAATTATTTCACTATTATCATTCCCATTCTTTGCTATTACAGCTGATGATCAAGCCAACATATTTGATGAGGTTGTAGTAACAGCCAGACAAAGAGAAGAGACGGCACAATCAGTGCCTATTCCCATTACAGCCTTAGGCGGTGATCAGATCGAAGCTAGGAACATAACTGAACTTGCTGATATAGGTAAGTTAACACCTAATATGAATTTTGAGGCTCAAGGCATCAACTCTACAGTTACTAACGTGTTCTTGAGAGGAATTGGTCAAACAAATTGGTCTGAGACACAAGATCCAAAAATAGGAATCTACATTGATGGAGTTTACCTGAGTCGTCCACAAGGCGGGATGGTTGACTTAATAGATGTTGAGCGTGTAGAGGTTCTTAGGGGACCACAAGGCACTTTGTTTGGTAGAAATACCACTGCTGGATTAGTTCACATCATTACAAAAGCCCCAACAGAAGATTTTGAAGGATTTGTAAATTTAGGTATTGGAACAGAAGGGCATCGAGTGTTGAGGGGAGTAGTCAATGTTCCACTTTCAGATAGGTTTTCTTCAAGATTTGCTGTGATGTCTAAAGAGACTAATGGTTTTATGAAAAATCAAATTACAGGAAATTACCAAGGTAACGAAGATTCTCAATCGATAAGAGCTTCCTTTCAATATTCAGGCGATGCTTATAAAGCAAGATTTACATATGACCATTTTGAATCAGATGAACTTGCAACTTTATCGAGTTGTCGTTTTATCAATCCCGAGAATGGCGCAGTTGCAACAGGATTTGGTGCGGTTGCTTATCTCGCAGGAACATACGACACAATGAGAAAAAACTGTAATGAAACTGGATATGGTCTAGGAAGAGATAATAATCCTAATCAGCAAGTAACCTCAGACACAGATTCTTTCACACTCACTCAAACTTTAGATATGGAAATAGGTACTCTAACTATTATTTCTAATCATAGAGAAATTGAAAATTACAATGGTACTTGGGGTTGGGGTATGGGTTCGGGTAATTCTTCGACAACTACCACAACTAATTTATTGGATGTAATCAATAATTCTAGTGAAAATGATATCGATTCTCATGAGATAAGACTTACTGGAGATACAGGCAATCTATCTTGGACATTAGGTGCTTATATGTTTGAAGAAGACAGTTTTGGCTCTATAGATGTCCCAGTTTTGAGAGGGTATACACCTCCATCAGCTGCTGATTGGCCGATGTATTATCTTGTTATCCCCGGAGTTTTAAATGTAGCTCAAACAGTCATGGGCACCCAAATGTTTGGCTCTAGATCTCAATCAAATGATGTCACCAATTCTAATGAAGCTTTCTATGCAGAGGGAACCTATGCCTTCAATGATCAGACAGACTTAACTATAGGTATGAGAAGGACTGAAGATGAGAGGGAATACCTGAGGATACAAAGTCTTATTGGAGGTGGTTTTGATCCTGCATATGCTTGTCCAGGAAATATCGATGCTTCAACTGGAGTGGCTAAGAGCGATCGTTGTTATCAAGAGATTGATTATAGCGAAACAACTTCGAGAGCAATTCTTAGTCATGCTTATAATGAAGATTTCCTAGTCTATGCTAGTTATAGTAAAGGCTATTCATCTGGTGGCTTTAACCAAGATGTAAGAATGAAACCTTTCTTACCTGAAGTGTCTGATAACTATGAAGTAGGTTTTAAAAGCACTCTTAGAGATGGAACAGTACGTCTAAATGCTACTTATTTTTCCACTATATATAAGAATCAGCAGATTACTGTTGGCAGAGTAATTGATGGCCAACCCACGGCAGATATTATTAATGCCGCAGAAGCAGATTTAAGTGGTTTAGAATTTGAATTAGCTGCTCAGTTAACGGATAACTTGGCATTAACTATGACTTATGGTCTGCTTGATGGGGAATATAATGACTTTAATGTAATTGACACGCTTTACGATCCTGCGACCTTTGTTTCAACTGATGTTTTAAGGGATTTGACGGCAACGCCTTTTGGAGGCTCAGGAGATAATGGTAAAAGTAACACCTTTGATATTGGATTAATCCATGACCAAACGTTATCAGATGGCACTTCCGTTACCAGTCAAGTTAGTTTAAATAAACAAGATAATGTTTGGGGAACTTTAGAGCATGTTCCCGGTTCAAATGCACCAGGATACACCTTAGTAGACGGTAGGGTTGCAGTAAGACTTCCTGATGGCGTTACAACCATAACCTTATGGGGAACTAATCTCACCGATAAAAGGTATATAGCTAGTATGCTTTGGCAGGGTGGTGATGTGCCTGCTGGAGGAGTGGATCCGTCTCTTGGTTTTTCTGCTGATTACTGGGGCCAACCAAGAAGATTTGGAATCGAATGGAGAAGAGATTTCTAATTCTCTTTTCAAGAAAAAAAGGGCTTGTTAATGAGCCCTTTTTTTGTTCTGGTTTAAAAAAAAGACTTAACCTTTCTTTACAAACTCTATAGAGTGCATTAAACATATAAAGCCATTAGGTTTTATGGAAGGTTTACATTTAACAAGGAGAGTTTTATGAATCTTAAATTAACACTTTTGTGTTTATCACTTATATCCATTCCAACAATTTCTTTTAGCGCCGACGAGGACGTATCTGTCTTTGATGAGATAGTAGTCACGGCACGTAAAAGAGCTGAGTTATCTCAAAGTGTTCCAATACCTATCAGTGCTTTAAACGAAGAGCAATTAGAGATGAGGAATATTGTTGAGCTAACAGATATTGAAAAATTAGCGCCTAACTTAAGTATCCAACTTGGTGCAGTAAACAGTACTGTTCTTGAAGTTTTTATGAGAGGAATAGGGCAATCTAATTGGGCTGTTTCTCACGATCCAAAAATTGGTCTATACACAGATGGAGTCTACTCAGCTAGACCACAAGGTGGTTTAGTAGACTTGTATGATATTCAGCGAGTAGAAGTTTTGAGGGGTCCTCAAGGAACTTTATTTGGTAAAAATACTACTGCTGGTCTAATAAATATTATTACCAATAAGCCTTCTCAAGAAAGGGAAGCTAAAATCAGATTAGGTGCAGGCTCTGATAGTCATCAGCTAATAGAAGGTATGTTTAATACTCCTATAAATGATTCTCTATCCTTCAGGTTTTCTTTTTTAACAAAAGAGACTGATGGATTTATGATCAATTCTATTACAGGAAATGATCGTGGTAACGAAGACACTACTTCTTTTAGAGCACAACTCAGATATGACAATGATGCTTACTCTGCAAATTTAGCTTTTAGTCAATTCGAGCAAGACGAAAGAGCTGCTCTTGGTTCTTGCAGATTTACTGGTCCTGAAAATGGTGCTTTGAGTGGCGGACTAGGAGCTGTTGCTAATATTTTTGGAATTTATGATGCCTTAAAAGCTAATTGCAGATCAACAACTAAAGATATTTCAATGGACACAGCGCCAAATGAGAACGTTTCTGCTGAAAAAGATTCGATAACCCTAAGCCAGTCATATGAAACTGCTTTTGGAACCATAGAATCCATTTCTAATTATGCTGAGCTCGATTCTTTTAATGGTACATGGGGCTGGATGATGGGAAATGGACCTGGTGTCAACTTCTTAGAGATTCTTGATGACAATATGAGTCATAAACAATGGTCTCAAGAACTAAGACTTACTGGATCGTCAGAAAATATGGATTGGGTAGTTGGTTTGTATGCATTTGAAGAAGATGCTGTTGATGTACTAAGTGTGCCTTTGTTTAGAGGAGTCAATCCATCACCTCTATTACCTCCTGCTCTTGCAGGAATTGCATTGGGAACTAAATTACTAGGAAGTGAGGTTCAAGGAAGTATTACAGATATGCAAAACCAAGCTATATTTTTTGAAGGAACTTATGCAATAAATGACCAATTGGATTTAACTCTAGGTGCAAGATACACAGAGGATGAAAGAGAATTTACTAGGACTTCTAGACTTTATGAGGACGCATCAGCTCTTACTGGAATGCCTGGAACATTCAATCTTAATTATGCTTGCCCAGGTATGCCTACAAATGCCTTTGGTTTTGCTGCATCAGATAGATGTACTAGAACCGTTGAATACAGTGAGACAACTCCTAGAGCCATCCTAAGTTACCAACAAACAGAAGATGTTCTTTTCTATGCTAGTTATAGTAAAGGTTACTCTAGTGGCGGTTTTAATGGAGACGTAGCAATGAGGCGTTTCTTACCTGAAACATCAGATAACTATGAGTTTGGTATGAAAGGCGACTTTTTAGATAACAGGCTCAGAGTGAACGCTACTATGTTCAGTACTACGTATGAAAACCAACAGGTTACTGTAGGAAGAATCGTCAATGGCACTCCAATAGCTGATTTAGTTAATGCACAAGAAGCTACCCTGGAAGGCATGGAATTTGAAATCCTGGCTCAGTTAACTGATTCATTAGTTTTAAGCGCAATGGTAGCTACATTTGAAGGTGAATATGACGAATTTGTAATTCAAGATAATACAACTATTACAAATGCCGATGGCTCCCTTTCTACTCTAGTAGTTGAAAGAGACATCACCTCAACCGGGTTTGGTGGAAACGATGACCGCCTGACATGGGATCTGAGTCTAATGCATACCTATGACCTTGGTAATGGATCTGATATCCAGAGCACAATTGGAATCAGTTATCATGATGAAGAGAACTATACACTTGAAGATGTTCCATCTTCAGTTGCTGATGACTATGAGCTTGTGGATGCAAGAATCACTTGGAATCTTGCAGATGGTCAATCGTCTATTGCCCTATGGGGAACTAACCTAACAGATGAAGATTATGTCAATACTATGTTGAGCCAATCTGGTGATATCGAAATTGGAGGCACTAACTTCAGCCTTGGTATGACTACTGATTATTGGGGTCAACCTAGAAGATATGGTATAGAATATAGAAGAAATTTTTAATATGTATGCCTGAAGGAATCGCCGAAGTAAATAACATCAATATATGGTGGGAAGACTTCGGCAATCCTTCTAATCCCTCTGTTCTCCTTATCATGGGAGCGAATGCAAACTGCATGCAATGGCCCCCCGAATTCATTGATCCTCTAGTTCATGCAGGTTTTCATGTCGTAAGATTTGATAATAGAGATGTTGGCAAGAGCACGTGGTTTGGTAAGGAATCTTTTTCTGCAAAACTAGTTCGACTCTTTTTACCTAAATTCTTATTAAGGTTTTTTCTAAAAAAAGCCTTCGATTCTGTTATTGATGAGAATGGCTATATGCAAGAGTTTGATATTAAAGATCCTGACTATACTTTAGATGATATGGCTAAAGATGCAGTTTGCTTGATGGATCATTTAAACATAGATAAAGCACATATCATTGGTGCTTCAATGGGAGGAATGATAACTCAGTTACTTGCACTTGATTATCCTGATCGTACTCTAACAATTACTCCAATTATGTCTTCTCCTGGCATAGGAGATCCAGACCTATCAAACATGACTCCTGCCCTCATCAATGGATTGCAAGAATCTGCTTTTATGGACGCCAAAGGAAATCATGCCGATTCAGTCACAAGAATTTATAGAGAACTTACAGGCTCTAGATTCCCTTTTAATGAAGAAAAATTTAGACAAAAACTTAAACCAATAATGGCTCATGGACATAATCCTAACTGTAAACATGGTGATGCTGCTGGAGCTTCTCCAAGTAGAAAACATAGACTCAATCAAATTTCTAAACCCACTCTAGTTATACACGGAACAGAAGATGCTATCCTTGGTTTAGATCATGGTATGGCCCTGTATGAAAATATTCCTAATGCTAAAAAATTAATTATGGAAGGTGTGGGTCACGAAATTCCGGAAGAGCTTGCCGATGAAATAACCTCGACTATCCTTGATCATTTAAACGATTCTCGGAGCATTGCTTAAATAAACTTGCCAAGTTATAATTATTGCTTATATTAAGTCATAAGTGGTGTTTATATTAAAATTCTAATTTCTACAATTCCTGGTCTTTTGTCAGATAAATTTGCTTTATCTATGACAAAGTTCTTCCGATTCATTGCCGATACCTTTTTTGTTGATCGATATGGCCACCGCGCTGTAGTTCTTGAGACAGTAGCCGGTGTGCCCGGAATGGTTGCGGGAGTCTTAATGCATTTCAAAAGCTTAAGGTCTATGCAGACTGGTTATGGAGCAGATATCAGAGAAATGCTTGCAGAAGCAGAGAACGAGCGTATGCATCTTATGTTTTTTATTGAAATCGCTAAACCTAATAGGTTTGAGAGATTTCTGGTATCTTTCGCTCAAATTATATTTGGTACCTTCTACTTAATCATGTACTTATTTTTTACTAGAACAGCGCACCGAATGATTGGTTACTTTGAGGACGAGGCTGTGAAGAGTTATACAGAATATTTGAAAATGGTTGAGGAGGGTAGTGTAGAGAATTTCCAAGCTCCACTTTTAGCTATTAAATATTATGATTTAGACCGAAATGCCAAGCTTTCAGATTTAATCAAAGCCGTAAGAAATGACGAGCAAAGGCATAGTCATGCCAATCACTCCTATGCGGACAATCTATCGCGATAGATCCAATTAGATACTGAAATTTATTCTTCTAATCACTGAACTTTCAGCTTAAAATTGCTGATATTAATGGGGTCTGGCCCGCTTAATTCTCACAAAGGAGAAACATGGATAGAAATTTTGATTACATCATTATAGGTGCAGGAAGTGCCGGTTGCGTGATGGCCAATAGGCTTTCTAAGAACGAGAAAGATACAGTTTTAATTTTAGAAGCAGGTGGTAAGGATAAAAACTTCTTTATCCATATGCCTTCTGGTTACTCTCAAATAGTACCCACTAAAAGTAATCTTAATTATGGATATGAAACGGAACCGGAGCCAACTACTAACAACAGAAAGCTTTACTGGCCAAGAGGAAGGGTATGGGGCGGTTCCTCATCTATAAACGCCATGGTCTATATTCGAGGAAATTCTTATGACTATGATTTATGGAGACAGCAAGGCAATACAGGTTGGTCCTATGAGGACGTATTACCTTATTTTAAAAAGGCTGAAAGTTTCCAGGGCGAAGGAGATGAAGAATACCATGGCTTTGATGGTCCACTGAGCGTAAAAAAATCTTCCAGAAAAGATGACCTTTTATTAGATGTATTCTTGGAAGCGGGAGAGCAAGCAGGCTTTCCTTTGACGGACGATTTTAATGGTAAAGAACAAGAGGGATTTTCAAGGTATGAACATACCATGAAAGACACTCGATTAGGACCTAGGCGATGGAGTTCTGCAAAAGCTTACCTTCATCCAGTCTTAAAAAGAAAAAATCTTTCTACAGAAACAAATGTACAAGTAAATAAAATTATTTTTGAGGGAAAAAAAGCCGTCGGCGTTGAATATTCAAAGAATGGGCAAATGTTTACATGCAAATCCAATAAAGAAGTCATTATTTCAGCAGGAGCAATCAATAGTCCTCAAATTCTTATGAACAGCGGAGTAGGGGATGCGCAAGAGTTAAATAAACACGGCATCAATGTAGTTCATGAACTTAAGGGTGTAGGTAAGAATCTTCAAGATCATTACGGAGTTTTAAATTCATTTTACTCCACACAACCAGTAACGCTTCATAGGTCTGCTGGTCTTCTTAACACAGGGTTATCAGGAATGAAGTATTTATTCTTTGGTAAAGGAGATGCGGCTTATCCACCTACTAGTGCAGGAGCATTTTTTAAATCGAGTCCCGATAAAGATATCCCTGATACACAACTACACTTTACATCTATACAAACACCAGACCTGCATGGCAGAGAAGGCATTGACAAAAATCATGGATTTACAGCTGTGATTTATATATGTAGGCCGCAAAGTAGGGGCCATATTGCACTAAAAAGCTCAAATCCTAGTGATGAGCCCCTTATGTATCCTAATTATTTATCCGAAGAGCAAGATATGATCGATACAAGAAATGCTTTGAGAGAAACAAGAAGAGTATTCCTTCAAAAAGCTTTCGACCCCTATAGAGGAGATCAGACTAAACCTGGAAAGGACATAGATGTAGATGACGATGCACAGCTTGATGACTGGATAAGACAGACTGGTGAAACTCTCTATCACCCTGTTGGTACCTGTAAAATGGGCGATGATGACTTGGCGGTAGTCAACAACAATCTTCAAGTTCATGGAATTCAAGGTTTAAGAGTAGTAGATGCATCCATAATGCCTACCCTGATTGGTGGCAATACCAATGCTCCCACAATCATGATTGCTGAAAAGGCAGCAGATTCCATTAGACAATTACATACATAGCCTTAGAATGTACCGTCCCGGAGAGGTGGCTGAGCGGTTGAAAGCGCTCCCCTGCTAAGGGAGTATAGGGTAAACCCCTATCGAGGGTTCGAATCCCTCTCTCTCCGCCAGTCTTTCTAAAGATACAAAAAATAATACCCTTGTCCTATATTTCAGTTAAGATTTCTATCTAGAAAGGAGTCTTTATGAAACTAAGAAATTTATCTTTAATACTTACAACAATTTTTTTAATTAGTTGTACCAACTCAAATGAAATAGAACAAAATAAGAAAATGGCTGGTGATTTTTTGAATTTAGCTCTATCCGACAATCCTAAGTCTGCCCAACCTCTCACTCATCCTGATTTTACTTTTACTTTTATGGGTGAAACAGAGATATCTAATATTCCATTTGATAGGGATACTTATTTTGATGACTGGATTCCAAATGTGGTTGGAGCATTATTGCCCAGCGGCATTACTCTAACTACAACGGATATGATTGCCGATGCAAATGGTGTGGCTGTCATTATGGAAGGAGATGCCGAAGGTATTAATGGTGAATACGATAATAAATATGTGTTTGTTTACAAATTTAAAGATGAAAAAATTCTTTCTATCAATGAATATAACAGTGATCTATTAGTTGCAACTAGGCTATATAAAAATAAATTAGTCCCATTGGATTAATTAACCTACTTTTAGGAGAAATCATGAATCTAACCACTTTCGGCCCAAGTAAATTATTATTAGCATTTGCAATAATATTTTGTATTTCATGCTCTTCTGACAAAGAGAGTGCATCCAGTGAGAAATCTTCTTGGAGCTTATCGGATGGGGTTGAGTTTCCAAAAGATCGTCCTCTCTCCAGGGCAGAAGATGGAGTAATGCTTTCTGATGGAACTTTGATCGTAGCCGATCAGCGATATGGTCTAGTGAAGATTGATGAATCTGGCACAGTAGAACCTTTTGGTAATTTTCAATCTATTGGATACAAGCACAATCCTCCAGAGATAGAGTCTGGACCTAATGGCGTTCATTTATCTCCAGATAATCTCTTTATTTTTACAGCAGATGTTTTTTCTGGGCACATTTATAGGACTTCTATCGAAAGTAATTCTACGGAGATAATCTATTCACATGAATATGGAGTAAACACTGCTATACAAGATTCTACTGGTGCATTGTGGTTCACGCAATCAACTCAAAACAAGAATGAGGAGAGATTATTTGTGGCTATCGCTAAGCCAATTCCAGATGGCTCTTTATTTAGATTGCCTTTATCGGACACAGGAGATTTTGCTGAAAAACCTGAATTAATTCTCGATGAACTAGATTTTGCAAATGGATTTTACGTCAATGAAACTAATAAGAAATTTTACCTTTCTGAAACATTAGCAAATAGAGTCTTATCTTTTGATTTGGATGTATCGACAGGCACTCTTGCAAATATGACTATTTTAGCCGAGATTCCTTCACCCGATAACATGCAGCTTAACCATGATGGTTCTTTATGGGTTGCCTCACCTTTATCAAATCAAATTTTCTCAATAGATATAACTACTGGAGACTTTTTTGTTGCTTTTGATGCCCAAACAAAAGACGGAGCAGCAATTGTTGCAGAAGGGATTAGTAGGGTGAGTAGAGGTGACGGTATGGCTGATCTTCTAGGGCCTGAAGCTATTGGAGAAATGCCTGGTTTATTAACCGGAATGATAATAGGTAATAAGACTCAGCCGTTTTATGTCGCTAATTTAGGTGCCGCATTGATAAAGGTTTCTGTCCAGTAAGAAGATATTTATTATTTGAAACTAATCTTTTCTTTACTAGTTGGGATAAGTCAATGCATTGTAAATTAAATGCTATATTACCTGCTGCATCTCTATGAAAACTAAGCTCCAAAAGGTACTGAACTCTTTTGTTCCAGGGCTAAAGCTAATTCATTTTGAACCTTTAACAGGAGGTGTTTCGTCAGAGGTTTTCTTTATTGAGGCTAAGCAAAATAAAACTCAAATTAAACTAGTTCTCAGATATGAAGCAGGTCCGCCTTCCAAGAATGATATCAAGAATGAATTTAATCTACTTCAGGCATTGGCTAATACAAACATACCATCTGCTGAGCCATTATTTATAGATACCAGTTGCAAAATTTTAGATAAACCTTTTATGTTACTTTCATTCCTTGAAGGCGATATTAATATTCCTAATACAGATAACTTAGATTTGATCACTAAGATGGCGGATCAGCTTAGAAGTATTCACTCCATAAATCCTGCTCTACTTCCTGATCTCCCTATCCAAATAGATCCTATGGAAGGTCTTCTGAAATATCTTCCAAAAGGCGACGAGTGGATGGAGATAAGGAATTATCTTTCGTCTTTAAAAAATACTGCTTTTGAAGGCCAGAGGGTTTTTCTTCATGGTGATTTTTGGCCCGGCAATATACTTTGGGCTAAAGATCAAATAGTAGCTGTTATTGATTGGGATTATGCCGCAATAGGAGATCCTGTCTCTGATCTGGCTGTATCAAGCCTTGAGATGAGGTATGAATATGGAAAGGAGGGGATGAATCAACTTTGCGAAGCCTATTTAAAACACTCAATTATCGATAATTCTCGTTTTTCTTTATGGTTAATCTCTATTGCTTCATCAACGCTTCACTTTATTAATCAATGGAATCTATCTGAAGCTAAAAAGAAATTAATTAAGACTGAGGCTTTACTTACCATACAAGAAGAGTCTCAGAGTCTTCTCAATAGTAAAGATTGATTGAAAAACTTGATTGTCTAGTTAATATGTCTGCATGACTAATTCGGCTATTTTCGGAAAAAAAGGGTTCATAGCAAAGATAGATATAAACACTCTAGAGTCTTTATGGATTGCCAATCTTTCGAAAAATTATAAACCCACTAATATCTCTAACTATAAGGATTTCATTCTTGTGCAGTCTTCATCTGCATGGGGTTCGCATAATATTGATTGCTTTGATTTAGAAGGTAAGACTCTCTGGTCAAAAGATATTGATAGCGGTATTTCGCCTCTAAATGATGGCGATTATTTTTACTACTGCGGCTTTACTGATAAAAAAATATATAAAGTATCTTGGAAGACTGGAGAAATTATTTTTTCTGTTAAACCTGCAGGTTGGTTTAAAACTTACAGATTAATAATTGCCGGTAATCAGCTTTTAGCAATTTCTAATAAAGATATTCTCTTGATCGATAAAGACAATGGAGAGATGGATTCAAGCGAGGAATTAAACCAATTTCTTAACCCAAAAAAAATAACCTCAACCCTTGGAGATGGAGAAATGTTTATTTCATCCATCTCAACAACATCAGGAGGGGCGGAAGGGAGCGTAGGTTATGCCGGAGTAGCTGGAGGAGATGGAGGAAGTTCTGGTGGCGAGTAAAATTTAATTAAATATATTCAACAACATAAATGGAGAAAATAAAATGAGTCAATCTCAGGAAGTTAATCACGAAAAATTAATGAATCTTTTTGGTAATGTGTTTTCACATATATCAGGTGCGGTTGGTCTAATGATGTCCTATCTAGGAGACCAAACAGGATTGTATGCAAAGATAGAAGAATTAGGATCTTGCTCAGCTAAGACATTAGCCGAAGCTACAGATATGGACGAAAGGTATCTTCAAGAGTGGCTTTCTTCTAATGCAGCTCATGGATATATTACTTACGATGGAGGTTCCGAAGAGTTTAGTTTAAGCCCTGAACAGGCTATAGTTTTCTGCCGCGAAGGAGAACCTCAATGCCTTCAAGGGTTAATCCAAGGGGTTATAGGACAAATAGCCAAAGAGGATGTTGCTTTAGATGTATTCAAGACTGGAAGGGGTAGGCCTTGGGGCGAGCATCATGCTTGTTGTTTTTGCGGAACCGACAGATTCTTCAGACCGGCTTACGTCAGTCACCTTGTCGATGAGTGGATACCATCTATCAGTGGAGCGGAAGAAAAACTAAAAACAGGAGGAAGAGTAGCGGACATAGGTTGTGGACTAGGCTCTACCACTATCCTTATGGCAGAGACTTATCCAAATTCTCATATTTATGGATATGACTTTCATGAGCCTTCTATAAAAGAAGCGCAAGAAAGGGCAGCAGAGAAAGGACTTACCAACATTACTTTTAAAGTTGCAGATTCCAAAGAAATCCCAGATGGTGATTTTGACTTGGCATGTATATTCGATGCGCTGCATGATATGGGCGATCCAGTTGGAGTTGCTTCAGGTATTAAAAACATATTAAATGAAGAAGGTAGATTTATGCTGGTGGAGCCTTTTGCAGAGGATGATCTCAAGGATAATTTAAATCCATCATCTGCAATGATGTATGGTTTTTCAACGTTAGTATGTGTGCCGACTTCAAGAGCTCAAGAGGTTGCATTGTGTTTGGGCGCTCAGGCTGGCCCTAAAAGACTTACTGAAGTTTTAAATCAGTCAGGATTTGAAAAGGTTCGAATATCAGATTCAACTACTAATAATCTTGTTTTTGAGGCCCTTAAATAGATTCTTTAGTTTTTTTACACTTATCAAAAGCATAGACTGTAAAGAAAGAGTGATGGTATTCTTATTTACAAATTGGGGAGATTTTTTATGAAAAAATGTTTATCGCTATTATTTTTAACATTCTTTGGATTGAGCTTATACAGCGCACCTATATGTTTAATAAATCAAGAACTCAACAAAGATACTGCAAGCCAGTTAAGTCAATTTAGACAACAAACTACTGATACATGTTTGGCTTGTAATGATGATTCTTGCAAACTTAAAGCTTGGCCTGAGGAAAAGAAAGGTGATGAAGCTGTTTGTAAGTTGTTATTTTGCACCCCTAGTTATGTTTCAAAATTTTTTGAAAAGCCTGACAATGTAAAGGCGGGTAAAACGAGAATAAAATTCACTTATTCAATCAATTCAAAAGGGAAAATTAAGGGTATTAAAGTTACCTCTGCAAAAGGAGCCATGAATGTAAGGGAATCTTATAAGTACCTTCAAAGTTTCACTTCAAAAACGCAATTTGATCCTCTTTTGGTAAATGGTACCGCTTCAAAAATTGAGGATATTGAGGGAGAGCATATGGCCTTTACTGGTAACTATGCTGATATGGAAAAAACCATGCCAGCTGGTCGTGGCATTTATAGAGAATAGTCTTCCATCTAACTAGATGCTTAATCTTTCGAAGATCATTGATCGGGTAGGGCTTGACCAATCTGACACTGATTATCAGGAACCTCTTGATATTCTGATAAGGTCAATCAATAAAGAGGCAGATCTAACTTTCTTAGGAAACCTTGCAGTTGAGTATCAAATTAAAGAACATCTAAGGAATCGGTCCTTGATATCTCAAGCCTATAACGATGTAAATTCAGAAAAAGTATCTCAACCCATTATAGTGATTGGACTGCCGAGATCTGGAACTACTTTTTTATTTAATTTACTTAGCAAAGATCCCGATAATAGAAGTCCGCTTTTTTGGGAAATGATGAAGCCTCTTCCATTAGTTACCCCAAAATCATTTTCCGAGAAATCCAGGATATTGCGATCTGATTCTATTTTGTTCATTAAAGAAAAATTTATTCCACAACTAGATCACATTCATGCAATCAAATCGGAGAGTCCAGAAGAGTGCTTGCTTATAAAAGTCTTTGCCTTACAAAGCATCTTTTATTTTTATATGGCAAATACTCCATCTTATCTTGAATATTTAATTAATGCAGATACTGGTATCAGTTACGACTGGCATTATAAGTTTCTTAAGATTCTTGAAAAAACACACAAACCCAAAAGGTGGCTGCTTAAAGATCCGTCTCATTTGGGTAACCTAGAGGAAATATTAGATCGTTATCCTGATGCATGCTTCATTCATTTAAGTAGAGATCCATCAGAGACTCTACCATCAATTTGTAGTCTGACTTCTCAGGTAAGAAGAGGATTTTCAAAAAAATTAAGTCCCAATGACCTTGGAAGGAAAACTTTAGACTTTTGGGCAAAATCTAATGATAAAAACGAATCACAGATATCGAAGATACCTGCTGAAAAATATCTCCAAGTTGAATACGATGATTTGTTAGAAGATCCAATTAACTTAATAAAAGATATATATAGTAAATTTTCATTACCATTGAATGAGTTAACTCTAAATCAGATGATGAATTATGTTGAGACCGGGAAGCAAGAAGCTAAAATTAAACACAGCTATTCATTACAAGATTATGGACTTGATAAGAAAGAAGTACATAATAAGTTAAATTTCCTTTAAACAAATATTGATATATGAAAATACTCGTGATGGGACTACCGGGCAGTGGTAAGACTTATTTGTCAGAAAGACTGCAACCTTTATTAGAATCTGCTTGGTATAACGCAGATAAAGTAAGAACAATGGCTGGTGATTGGGACTTCAGCGAAGAGGGGAGATTAAGACAGAGCTTAAGAATGAAGTCAGTTGCTGACTTCGAATCTGCTCATAATAGAATAGTTATTTGTGATTTTGTGTGCCCCACAAAGGAGACTAGGAACATATTCGAAGCTGATATTACCATTTGGCTCGATACGATTGAAAAGGGAAGATTCGAAGACACAAATGCACTCTTTGAACCTCCACAACAAGTGGATTTTCATATCAAAGAATGGAATGATCACAACCACATAGATATAGCAGAGAGGATTAATAAAGATGTTTGATTGGAAGAAACCTACAGTTCAGATGCTTGGTAGATGGCAACCTTGGCATGATGGTCATCAAGAGTTATTTAAAAGATCTCTCAATAAGACCGGTCAAGTGATTATTCAAGTAAGAGATGTACATGGTGCTTCAGGAGGCGAAGGTCAGAATGATAATCCTTTTGATTGGGATGAGGTGTGTAAGAATATTTCCGAAGGTCTTGCTAAAGATGGCTTCGAAAGGGGGGTTCACTATGAGATTATGATGGTGCCTAACATAGTAAATATTACCTATGGCAGAGGGGTTGGTTATGTTTTTGAAGAGGAGACCTTTGAAGAATCTGTTACAGACATCAGCGCAACTAAGATTAGGAAGAAAATGAGAGAAGAGGGCGACTTAAAGTAATCAATGAAAATCTGCGTAAGTGAATTTACCTTTAAAGCTTTTGAAGAACTTTTAACAGATAGTTTCATAAACGATGAGTTTATTCTAATAGACTCCGAGTCTAATGTTGTTCACGGAGAAGGGAAACCAGATATTGCTTTAGTGTCTTATGAACTAATGTTCAAGGCATTAAAATCTGAAGTTTTCTTTAGTAAGTACCTATCGTTAATTGATGGATGCTCATATGTTCAGGGATCTTGGGCTGGTATTGAAACCACTCAGGCAGAAGCATTGATTAGTCATTCAAAGAATTTTTCTCATGGAGGGGGAATTCACGCCATACCAATAGCCACCTATGTGTTTGCTCAAATCTTAAGGTCAGTAAAATCAATAGATGCCCATATAAAAATGCAAAACCAAAAGGAATGGAAGCAAATGATGTCTGTTGGAGAGTTAACTGATCTCTCTATAGGAATCACCGGATTTGGTGGGATTGGTCAAGAAGTTGCACGCTTAGCTAAGTCATTTCGAATGAATGTTTATGCTACGAAAAGAACTCCTGTTCTCTCGGACAATCTAGATAGATTATTCAAGCCCAGCGAATTAAATGAAATGCTTACAAAATGCGATTTTGTAGTTAACTGCCTTCCTTCTACTCCTGATACCCATAAAGTTTTTTCAGATGCACAATTTAAAGCTATGAAGCCTTCTGCAATGTTTATTAATGTGGGGCGAGGAGAATCAGTTGATGAAAAAAGTCTTGCACAAGCCCTTAAAGAACAAGAAATTTTCTGTGCAGCTTTAGATACTACAGATCCGGAACCGCTCAATGCAACATCTCCACTCTGGACTTTAGAAAATTGTTACATCACGCCTCATGATTCTGCTTGGGGACCAAGAGCACCATTGCGTGCAATAGAGCTTTTTATAGACAATTACAAAAGGTTCCTTAAGGGTGAAAAATTAATTAATCAGGTATAAAAAAGGCCGCTAAAGCGGCCTTTTTTAATAAAGCAACTTAGCTTGTGAATCCTACAACCGCTTTTACTTCAAGGAATTCTTCAAACCCGAATAGACCCCATTCCTTTCCATTCCCGGATTGTTTGTATCCCCCAAAAGGAGTTGTAAAGTCAGCACCAGCATTATTAATAGCGATACTCCCTGCTCTTATCCTGTTAGCTACCTGCTTAGCATGCTCAAGATCACCTGAAGATACATAGCCATAAAGACCATATTCAGTATCATTTGCGATCTCTATTGCTTCTTCTTCATCCTTATATGGAAGAATTGAAAGCACAGGACCAAAGATTTCTTCTCTCGCTATCGTCATGTCATTATTGACGTTGGCGAATACTGTTGGCCTAACAAAGTAACCCGCATTTAAGCCTTCAGGTTTACCTGGACCTCCAGAAACAAGTTCTGCACCTTCTTCAATACCTTTATCAATAAGACCTTGAATTTTATCGAACTGCACTTCGCTAACTACCGGACCTATTCCAGTATCTTCTGCAAATGGGTCTCCAACTTTAGTCGCTTCAGCGGCTTTTCTAGCAATCTCTTTCGCTTCATCATGTCTAGATTCAGGCACCAACATTCTGGTAGGAGCATTACAAGACTGCCCACTATTATTGAAACAGTGTCTAGCACCCCCAGTAATAGCTGATTCAAAATCAGCGTCATCAAGAATGATATTTGCAGATTTTCCACCTAGTTCTTGTGCAACACGTTTGACTGTATCAGCCGCGCCTTTAGCAACAGCAATCCCTGCTCTTGTTGAACCTGTAAAGGACATCATATCGATTCCTGGGTGGCAAGACATAGCTTCACCTACTGACGGTCCATCTCCATTAACTAGATTAAATACGCCTGCAGGCACACCAGCTTCATGAAGAACTTCAGCAAATATAATTGCATTTAGAGGAGCCATTTCCGTTGGCTTGAGGATCATTGTGCATCCTGCTGCTAATGCAGGGGCAACCTTGCAAGAAATTTGATTTATAGGCCAGTTCCATGGAGTAATCATTCCCACCACACCAATAGGCTCTCTTCTCAAAACGGTTTTTCCTCTTGTTTCTTCCCACTCAAAGCCTTGAAGTATTTCTATTGCTTGTGCAAAGTGACCTAAACCAGTCGCAGCTTGTGCAGCTTTGGATAGTGATAAAGGAGCTCCCATTTCCATTGAAATAGTTTCTGCAATTTCGTCATATCTAGTTTGATAGACTTCTACAATTTTTCCCAATAAGGCTAGTCTTTCTTCTACAGTAGTTTGACTGAAGGTATTAAATGCTTTTGAAGCTGCTTTGACGGCATTATCAACATCAGTAGCAGTTCCCATGGCTATTTTTCCAATGACTTCTTCAGTCGCTGGGTTCAATACATCTAACATGGTACTTCCTTCTGCAGGATTAACCCATTCTCCGTTTATATAAAATTGTTCATAAGTTTTCATCTTTACTCTCCGTATATTTGATTGGTAAGTATATCTTAGGATCTAGCAAAGTTAAGCTAAATTTAGATAAGTTTATCTTTTACTAAACTGGCTTTTAATTGGCCTTGTATTCGATCTGCCCATAAAGAAATATACCTTCGCGTTTCTCTCGGATCGATAATCTCATGTACTGAAAAGGCTTCAGCACGTGGAAAAGGATTTTGGTTTTTAGCCATATTTTCTTCAAGTTCTTTTCTTTTTGCTTCCGGATTAGCCGCTTGTGCAATTTCCTTCTTAAATGCTACTGCAACACCACCTTCTAGAGGTAATGGTCCAGACTCAGCTGAAGGCCAAGCTAAGACATATCCATCGGGTCCATAATGAGCAGCAGCAGCAACTCCAAAAGATTTTCTAATCATGACTGTTGTCCAAGGAACAGTAGATTCTGTAGTGGCAAGAACCGCTTCGGTGCCATGCAGTATTGTTCCAGCTTTCTCAGCATCAGGGCCAATTAAAAAACCGGGTTCATCAACCAGACTGACTATAGGTATATTAAAAGTGTCACATAATCTAATAAAGCGACTTGTTTTTTGGGCTCCCTCAGCAGACATTGAGCCTGCATAAAAGTTAGAGTCATTGGCAAAAATTGCTACTGAGTAGCCATTGATTCTAGCAAAACCGGTGATAATTCCTCGACCAAAGAATTTAGTCATTTCAAAGAAGGAATCTTTATCAAAGATTAAATTAACGACATCTCTCATTTCATAAGATTTCTTTCTATCTTTAGGAATTATTGAAATTAAAGATTCTTCTTGTCTGTCAAAAGGATCGGGAGTTTCAATTCTTTCGGGTAATTCATATTTGTTCTGAGGAAAAAAAGAAAGAAAAGTTTTTATTTGTAAAAAAGCATCTTCTTCTGATGAAGCAACATTATCAGTAACGCCATTTAGTTTATGTACTTCTGAACCCCCCAATTCTTCTTTGGTCATTTGTTTGCCAAAAGCCCTTTCTACTACAGCCGGACCAGCTACCAGGATTTGAGCCGTCTCTTTTGTCATGACTCTAAAGTGCGAGGCAACAAATCTTGCTGCAGGCATCCCTGCAACAGGACCAAGCGCCGCTGAGGCTACTGGAATTTCTCTCAAAGTATCTGCAATAGATTTAAATCTTGATCTTGAAAATACAGGATCTCCTCCATATCCCCCAGATTTTTTTCCAGGTCCCGCCACAGAACCGCCACCACCTTCATGTAATCTGATAAGTGGCATCTTATATTTCAGAGCAAGTTCTTCCGTGTAAACACTTTTTCGAAGTCCTGCAGGGTTAGGAGAACCTCCTTTTACTGTAAAGTCTTCTCCTCCTACCACCACTCTTTTGTTATTAATTTTTCCAAAACCAAGAATAAAATTTGCTGGAGTTAATGATTCTAGTTTTCCTTCTTCATTAACTTCTGATCCTCCAGCGATCTCACCTTGTTCTTCAAAAGAGTTTTCATCTAGAAGAAGATTTATTCTTTCTCTTAGGGTAAGTCTGCCCTTGGCATGTTGTAGTTTAATAGCTTCTTTACCGCCCTGTGATTTTGCAAGTTTTCTTCTTTTCTTTAGTTCTGTTGTTTCTTTTTTCCAATTCATAATATCTGGTGCCCCGTACAGGATTTGAACCTATGGCCTCTGGATTAGGAATCCAGCGCTCTATCCGACTGAGCTAACGGGGCTTTTTTATTATTTTAACAATT
>CALJGK010000009.1 GCA_938075195.1 uncultured SAR86 cluster bacterium | reverse complement strand
AGATGTAGGTCCAATTGAAGTTGTTGTTTACAACTTGGGAGCTCAAACAGGTATGAAACTTCTTAGTCAAACAAGTTATAAAGAATTTGAGTGGGGATGGAAAATGGCAAGCTTTGGTTTATTCAGAGTGGCTAAAGTTCTTTGTCCGTTAATGGTTGATAGAGGTAAGGGAACTATTTTGGTTACATCTGCAACTGCGGCAATGAGGGGCAATGCCACTCAACACTCTCATGCAGCTGCTATGGCAGGAAGAAGAATGCTTTGCCAATCATTAAATGCAGAGTTCTCTTCTAAAGGAGTTCATGTTGCTCACATTATCGTTGATGGAGCCGTAGATGCACCCGATACTTTAGGAAAAATGCTTGGACCTGAAATGTATCAAAAATTAAGAGAAACTAAGGGTATGGAGCATGATGGATTGCTATTGCCCGAAGAGATAGCTAAGACTTATTATCATCTTTCGCAACAGCACCGCTCGGCCTGGACTCACGAGTTGGATCTTAGGGCATTCTCCGATCTTGCATGGTGGAACCATGCAACAATGCTTGATGATTAGATTTTAAAGTTCGATATTTGAATATCGTCTTGACCTAAATCTTGATAGTTATCGTCTATACGACCTCGAATATACTGCTTCCATGTAAAGGATTTATAAACAGGATTAGATTCTGCAATCTCTGGAATAGGCTCAATAATGGACTCACTCTTAGGATTGAAAAAAAATGGTGTGCTATATCTTGATTCAGAGGTTCTTTTTAATACTCTGTGTATTGCCGCAACATAGTTATCATTTGTCCATACTTGCATGGCATCTCCTAGATTGACTACTATTGAATTCTCTTCCGGAAGAATATCAATCCAACCAAATTCTTTTGACTTAGCTTGTAGCCCTCCGGTCATATCTTGCAGAAGCAATGTAAGGATTCCTGGATCCGTATGATGATGTAATGCCATATCGCCCAGCTCATTAACTGTATCTTTTTCGATATTGTCTAAAGGGTCATTTATTGGATAAAAATTTAACCTAGCATTGCTAGTTCTAGAATCCCCGAAGACATAATTATTTTCAGTCAGTCCTAGGCAACTCAAAATTAAATCTAGAGTTTGATTTGCCACTTCAGAAGACTTAAAAAAGAAATCTTCCATAGAATTTTTAAATGATATCTCTTCGGGCCATTGATTTATATCATGATCCGTTCGAGTTTCCATGAAATCAAAAACTTCTTTGAGATCTCTTTTTTGTTTAGTGAGTTCTCTATCATAAAAACCCAATGGAATTTCTTCTGATCTCAAAAGTTTTAGTTTCTCCTTTCTGTCTTGAGAGAAAAACCATTGAGAGTGCTTCCACATGTCATCAATTTCCTGTTGCATTCCATGGTTCTTGAGTAAAAAGAAGCCATGATCTCTGCAGGCAAGATCTAAGAGTTTTATCTGTTTCTGATCATTATGAGCAGTTTCGAGATTAATTATGGGAACATTAGGTGCGTTCATGGTCACTTGCTCTTTCTGAGAAATTGATAACATTCTCAAAAGCATGCATCGCCTGAAGAACATCTATGTCTCGTCTCTGCCCCCCAATTATCTGAATAGAAGTTGGCAGTCCTGAATTTAGAATAGATATTGGAATTACCCCCGCTGGATTTCTTGTCATGTTGATTCCCATAGTAAAATCAACCCAAGCAGGAGTTTCATTACCGTTAACAAATCCATCACCTTCTAATTTAGGAGCATGTCCACAAGTTGCTGGAGTGATAATCAAGGGTGATTCTTCCAGTGTTTGCTGGAGTTGAAACCCTAATTTATGGCATGTATCAATGGAAGAAGCATACGAAGCTGCATCCATAGACGTACCCAGTTCTATAAAATATCTAAGGAGAGGATCAATTTTTTCATATTCATCAGTCCCTATGAGATGCTGTTGTCTTCTTGCACATGCAGCTGCCCAAAATATCATCCACGCATCTACTGGATTTTCTTCCCAAATATCTTCTTTTTCGATTATTTCAACTCCGGCATCTGCTAGGGAATTTATTGCTTTTTCACAAGCAGCTAAAACTTCCTTATCGACAGTCGAAAACCCCATTGTTGATGACCAGATAGCAGTTTTTGGCAAGTCATCATTTAACTGTTCGAACCAGTCAGTATTTTCTTCTTCTAACGAAAATATGTCAGTTGGATGAGCCCCAACAGTAGAATCTAAGGCAAGGGTATTATCTTTTGTAGTATTTGCCATAGGGCCTTTTACTGTTAACAATCCAGATCCAGGAGGAGTTTTGCCTCCAATAGGAATTCTGCCTTGTGAGGTTTTTATTCCTGAAAGGCCACCAAGAGCAGCAGGGATTCTTATAGAACCACCCCCATCTGAACCTGTTCCCAGAGGAATCATGCCTGAGGCTAAGGCTGATGAGGTTCCTCCAGAGGAGCCACCCGAGGAATGTTCTAAACTCCAAGGATTTTTTGTTGAACCGAAGGGCACATTATCGGTCTTACCTTTATGACCAAATTCAGGTGTATTTGTCTTCCCCAGTATTACACATCCTTGATTTCTCATTCTATGGACTAAAATAGAGTCTTCTGAGGCTGCAGCATCATTCACATGAAGTTCAGATCCAAAGGTGGTTACGAAACCTTTAGCATCTTCAAGGTCCTTGACTCCTATAGGAATGCCTGCAAGTTTTCCTACTTTTTCACCCTTGAATATCAATGAATCTATGTGCTCTGCTTGTAATAGAGCGTCCTCAGGATTCACAGAACAGAAAGCATTTAATTTATCATCAAATTTCTCTATATTATCTATAGCTGCCTGAGTCATTTCCTTGGCAGATATCTCTTTAGTCTGAATGCTGTTTACCAATTCTTTTAATGAATAATCTCTGAAATCCATAGTCTTCTCTCCAATAGTTAAAATGATGTTATCATTTTTTCAATTACTATGAATTCTAATTAACTATGAACTTTGAACACTCAGAAAAAACTAAAAATATTATGGGTTTGGTTTCTAATTTTATTGAAACAAGAATAAAACCCCGAGAACAGGAATATGCAGATTCAATGATCTCCTTTAGAGAATCTGGAAATCCATGGCAAGTACCAAATGTCCTTTATGAGCTTAAAAAGGAAGCAAGAGATCTAGGCTTGTGGAATTTCTCGTTAACTGGTGATCTTGGTTACGGACTAACCAATCTAGAATTTGCGCCACTTGCAGAAATGATGGGTGTTGGATGGGCATCTGAAGTATTTAATTCCTCAGCACCTGATGCTGGAAATATGGAAGTTTTGGACAAATACGGAAGTGACTTCCAAAAGGATGCTTGGCTTTCTCCGCTGCTAAGCGGCGATATAAGATCTGCATTTGCTATGACTGAACCTAAAGTGGCATCTTCTGATGCAACAAATATTGCTAGTACTATTCAAAAAGAAGGAAATGAATATGTTATAAATGGTGAAAAATGGTGGACATCCGGATATGGAAGGCCTGATTGTGAATTTATGATCTTTATGGGAGTGTCCAATCCAGATGCCCCCAAACATCAAAGACAATCGCAAATTATTATACCTAAAGGTACCCCCGGGATTTCCTTGAAAAGAATGTTGACCGTCTATGGATCTGATCATGCACCCAATGGACATGCGCATTTAATCTTTAATGATGTCAGAGTGCCCGAAGAAAATATGATTCTAGGTGAGGGTAGGGGATTTGAAATTGCACAAGGCAGGTTAGGACCTGGTCGAATACATCATTGCATGAAAATAATTGGAGCTGCAGAACTTGCTCTTGAGCTACTCTGTAAAAGGGCTTCTTCTAGAAAGGCTTTTGGAAAGGCTATAGCTGAATTAGGAGGAAATTATGACGTTATAGCAAAGTGTCGCAATGAAATTGAGATGTGCAGGTTACTGACTCTTAAGGCGGCTTATATGATGGATACATTGGGTAATAAAAAGGCAAAGAGTGAAATTGCTCAACCCAAAGTTGAAGTGCCTAGTATGGCTGTAAGAGTTATTGAAAGGGCAATACAGATTCATGGAGGTGCGGGAGTGTCTCAAGATACACCTCTTGCTAGTCTTTACAGTTCTATTAGATATCTTCGAATAGGAGATGGTCCTGATGAAGTTCATCTTAGAACAATCGCCAAAGAAGAATTAGGAAAATATTTAGACTAAGAGAATAAAATTATATAACGTCTATACAAAGTCAGCAGCAAGGCTTTCTATGGTAGCTATAGCAATTTCCTTTGTTTTAATATTGTACTTAGGATGGTCTGTTCCGGCATAAAGCATTTTATGATTTTTGAAATCTTCGATCATATTCTCGTCAAACTCGAACCTTAAGAAATGAACCGCAGAAGTTTTTTCTTCATTTGATCTTTCCATATCTTCATCGGCCACTGCAATCACCCTTTCGTTTTCTCCTATTTGGAGCCATACCTTGTTTTCAATAAGGTGAAGATCTTTAAGTTTTTCAGATCTTATTTCTTTATCTGGATACTCTATTAACATTGTTGCTTTTAAATTCTTTCCATCTGGTATGAGAGGATTGTACGCTGAAAGTTCTTCTTCAATACCTTCAGCCTCAAAAATCTTTTCAATTCTTAGCATTTCTTGAATCTGATATTTGATAGTCTCAACGCTTTCAAAAAGTAAGCTGATATTCTCTCCTATTTGAATCAATCTATTTCTTTTGAGATTTATTACTTCAGCTCTGAGGAGTTCTCTTTTTTCGCTATATTCCTCGAGGGAAAGAAGATCATTTTTATTTAAGTTAGTCATATTTATTCAACTCCATACGCCTTTTTGATTAATGAAATTGGATGGGCTGAGTTTATTTTATTTTTAGATACATGCTGAATCTGTTTCGCAGCTAAAGGGCAATCACTTGTTAAGTGATCTGGTTCTGATTCATCTACTTTTCTTGATACAGGTCTAGCTATTTTAACAGAATTTTTATGGGTTTCTTCTTTGACTGCATATGTACCATCATGTCCGGAGCACCTTTCTATAGCTTTAACTTCAGTATCAGGGATAAGCTCCAATAATTCTTTAGTCTTTGGCCCGATATTCTGAACTCTCTGATGGCAAGCAACCTGATAGGCAATTTTTCCTAAAGATGTCTTAAAATCCTTATTCATAAGTCCTTTTGATTCCCTATCTGATAGATATTCAAAGGGATCAAACATATGTTTTTTGATTCTCTTTAAGTTTTCATTATCGTTGAAGAGAAGTGGCAATTCCTGTTTAAACATCAAAACACAAGACGGAACTAGCGAAATAATGTCGTAATCATTATCGATTTCTTCAAGCAAAATAGGTACATTCTCTTCCATCAGTTTTTCTACTGACTTGAGGTCGCCTAAATCCAGCTTCGGCATGCCACAACATTTATCGTTCACCATGAGTTTAGCTTCTACTCCATTGTGTTCTAGGACTTTAAGTAGGTCATTTGCCAGATTTGCATCATTATTTCTGCAATAACAGCCTGTAAATACCGCTACTTTTCCAGTAGTTTTTTCAGTAACTTGAACCTTATCTAATTTCTTAGGAATATATTGCTTAACTGATTTTTCAAAGTTTGGCCAAGGAGCTTCGGCATGTACACCGGTCAATTTGGAAGCTACTTTCCTGGCGGTTGGGCTTGAAGAAATAGCCTTATAGGTGATATCTATTAGTGGTAGCTTCATCAGTTTTCCTAGCCTGTCCGTCGAAGTTAGAACGCTGTCTCTGGCCCTTTTTTTAAGACTTTTATTTTTTTCTTCGTAAGCTATTGCCTTACCTCTTAACATTAAATGTGGAAAATCTAGAGCCCAAGGATGAGGTGGGACATAAGGACATTTTGTTTGATAGCATAGATCGCACATGTAACATTCATCTACAACCTTCTGGAAATCATTATTATCAACACCATCTAGTTCAAAGGTGTCCGATTCATCGATTAGATCAAAAAGTGTAGGAAAGGACTCGCAGAGGCTCACACATCTTCTGCACGTGTGACATACATCATATACTCTCTCAGATTCTTTCAAGAAATCTTCTTTGTCCAAAAAAGATTCTTCCTTCCAATTAACTGGATGCCTAGTAGGGGCCTCTAAACCTCCTTCTCTATCTGAAAATATATCTGACATTACGTAGGAAACAAGGCACGCTGGGCGCGCCTTATATCTCAATTTAATTAATAGTTAACCTAGTTCGTCGAGAGCTTTGGTAAATCTGTTAGCATGTGACCTTTCAGCCTTTGCCAAAGTTTCGAACCAATCTGCTATCTCATCAAAACCTTCTTCTCTGGCAGTTTTTGCCATGCCAGGATACATATCTGTATATTCATGTGTTTCACCTGCAACAGACGCTTCAAGATTAAGTTTAGTTTCTCCCATTGGCAGTCCGGTTGCCGGATCACCTGTTTCTTCTAAGTATTCTAAATGTCCATGTGCATGGCCTGTTTCGCCTTCGGCTGTTGACCTAAAGACGGCAGCAACATCATTGTGGCCTTCAACATCAGCTTTAGCTGCAAAATAAAGATATCTCCTGTTAGCTTGAGACTCACCAGCAAATGCGTCTTTTAGATTTTGTTCTGTATCGGTTCCTTTTAAACCTGACATAATTTTCTCCCTTTATTTAAAAAATTTAATTCTAATTTAAATTTTTCTCAATTCCCTTGATGAAATTGATTATTAAATTGATAACAATTCTCATCTATGATTTGTTGAAGATTCGATCTTCTTATAGCTTTTTTTTCAAAAGGTATTATTATCCTAATATCTGTAAAGGGGAGGCTGTAGCCTGAGAATTAAACCCTTTGAACCTGAACCATACAATGATGGCGGAGGAATTACATGACATCACATATTCTTAAATATTCTATTTCCCTAGGCTTCTTATTATTTCAAGCTCTAGTTTTTACTGAAACAATCGATGAGATTGTTGTCAATGGAGACTGGAGACAAGAAGAAATTAATAAAAAGAATTCAAGTTTGATTGTCTTCAGTGAAGAAGATATAAACAAGAAACAATATAAACATTTTGAAGATCTTACATATGCTGTTCCAAATCTAAACTTTGCAGCAAGCGATTCTAGGCCCAGATATTTCCAGATAAGAGGAATAGGTGAACGATCTGGTTATGAAGGAACTCCAAACTCTTCAGTGGGATTTCTCATAGATAATATTGATTTCTCAGGCCAAGGAGGAATTGCTTCGTCCTATGATGTTGACCAAGTAGAAATTTATAGAGGTCCTCAAGGTTCTAGAATGGGCGCCAATGCACTAGCTGGAATGGTTTATATAAAAACTAAGGATCCCGAAGAAAGTTTCCAGATTACTGCAGACTTAACTGTAGGAGATTATGGGAGGAAAGATATTGGAACTATTATCAATGTACCTGTAAATTCAGAATTTAAGTATAGACTCAGTTTAAAGAAAACTGATTTTGATGGTTTTAGAAATAATACTTTTCTAAAAAGATCAGATACCTCTAAAAAAGATGAACGGTCCTATCGATTTAAAGCTAAGTGGGATTTAAGTGAAGACTCTTTTGTTGATTTGGTTTACTTTAATCATGACTTCAATGATCCAGCTGATATCTGGACCGTTGATGGTTCGTTAAATACTCTTTCAGATAGACCCGGTATGGACTCTCAAGATTCTGATGCGCTTGGAATGACTTACTATCTCCAAACTCCTATAAGTAATTTTCAGATCCTATATTCCGAAACAGATACTGATGTTATTTTTAGTTACGATGCAGATTGGGGTAATTCTGATTCTCATGACCCTTATATATACGATTATTTTTCAGAAACTTTGAGAAATAGAGAATCTTCAAATTTGGAACTCCGTTTTCTTTCAAATGATTTAGCTCCTAACCCAGAAGGTAATTTTGAATGGATATTTGGTGCCTCGCTTTTTAAGATCGATGAATCAAATAAAAAATATGATGATGGGGCCTATGGCGATCCTTTTGATGGATATGGAATTTATTACAGTGAGTCTTTTTTCTCAAACGATTTCTTTTCAGAAAGTAAATCTCTATTCGGTAACATAAATTATTTTTTTAATGAAAATATTAAATTATCTGTTGGTATGCGATGGGAGGATTGGAAGGCTAGCTATTTAGATTCGAACCAAGAATCTTTCAATCCCTCAGATAATATGAACGGAGGGAAGATATCGCTGACAAAAACCACAGATGATGACCTCACTATTTATATAAGTTCTGCGAAAGGTTATAAACAAGGCGGCTTTAATCTCGGTACAGGATTAAGTAAATCCTCCTATAGTAATGATATAAATTATCAACCTGAATCATTGATTAACTATGAGGTAGGAATCAATAAATACCTATCTTCTTCAAGCACATACCTAGACTTAGTATTTTTCTTTTCCGACAGAAGAGATCAACAAGTCCTCATTTCTACTCAAGTAGATCCGCAAGATCCAAATACCTTTTTATTTTTAACCAGGAACGCATCTGAAGGTGTCAACTATGGTGGTGAAATGAGCTTAAAAACAGAACTTTCTAATAATTTTAGTATATTTATTGACCTTGGCTTATTGAAAACAGAGATAAATAATTATGCATCAAGACCAGATTTAGAGGGTAGGGAGCAGGCTCATGCTCCTAGCTATAGCTTTTCAAGTGGGTTTAGGTGGAATATAACCGAATATCTTGAATTTCTATTCGACGTCACTGGAAAAAGTGACTTTTATTATTCTGACTCGCATGATAATCAGTCTGATGACTATGTCCTAACCAACATAAATGTGAGCTATATGAGCGATAAACTAAGATATAACTTTTGGGTAAAAAATATATTCGATGAATATTATTCATTGAGAGGCTTCTATTTTGGCAATGAAGCTCCTAATTTTGAAAACACATTGTATGAAAGACATGGTGACCCAAGAAATCTAGGTTTATCAATTCAATATGAGTTCTGAAAATATATTCCTTCTAAGTCTTGAGGTCTCTGCGGTAGCGTTAGCAATAGGTTATCTGTTGTTGGCGGTTAAACAAGACATTCGTTGTTGGATTGCAGGAATTATTAGCTCATGTATTTATCTTTTTTTAATGTTTTCTGCAAATTTATATATGGAATCAGTTCTTCAGATATTTTACATATTTATGGGTTTCTACGGGTGGAAGCAATGGAGTCAACGGAATAAACAGAATGTAAAATTCGAGGTAGAAACATGGAACTTAAAGATACATTTCATTATCCTCTTTTCGGTCATACTCTTTTCTGTCTTGGCGGGCTATCTTCTTGAGATTTATACAAATGCTGCGCTACCTTTTCTGGATTCTTTGACTACTTTTGGAGCATTAGTGGCCACTTATATGGTCGCAAAGAAGATCTTGGAGAATTGGATATACTGGTTCTTTATAGATGCATTATCTGTAATGCTTTTCATAAACAGAGAACTGTATTTAACAGCTATTTTATTTTGCATTTATCTAATCATCATTATCTTTGGGTTCAAAGCTTGGTTAGATATGTACAGATCTCAAGAGCTGAAGAAAAATTAAAGCTTCAGTGGGGTAGTATGAAATTTTAAGAAATATGAGAGAATATCTTATTAATTAGGAGTTAATCATGGCTAAAGCTTTATATCCTGGAACTTTTGATCCAATCACACTGGGTCATATTGATATAATTGAAAGAGCACTACATCTTTTTGATGAAGTGACAATCGCTATAGCAACAAGTGCTTCAAAAAAACCAATCTTTACTCTTGAGGAAAGGATAGACCATATTGAAAGGATATTTGAAGGTAATAAAAAAGTTAAAGCTATTGGCTTTACAGGACTAGTTGTAGATTTAGCAAAAGAACAAGAATCCAATATTCTTATTCGAGGTCTCAGGGCAGTATCTGATTTTGAATATGAATTTCAACTTGCCAATATGAATAGGGCTATGTCCCCAGACTTAGAAAGTATTTTCTTAACTCCTAAGGCAAAATTTTCTTTTCTATCTTCGACCTTGGTTAGGGAAATTGCATCTATGGGCGGAAAGATTGACTCCTTCGTTGATCCTATTGTGAAAGACGCTTTAAGAGAAAGATTTAAAAATTAGATTGGCAGTTAGGGCAGTATGCACTTGCCCTTTGACCTATTCTCTGGCCTTTAATTGGAAAAGAGCAGTCGTAGCAATTTTCTCCCTCCCTTCCATAAACTTTTAGATTTTGTTTGAAATAACCTGGTTGATTATTTCCTCCAACAAAATCCCTAAGAGTTGTACCCCCTTGTTTAATTGATTCTCTAAGCAGTTTTACTATTTCTTGTGCTAGCAGATCATACTTTTTTCTAGGAACTCGTCCAGCTTTAGACGATGGTCTGATTTTAGATGCAAACAATGCTTCACTTGCATAGATATTGCCAACACCTACAACAATCTTAGAGTTCATAATAAAATTTTTTATAGGGATTTTTCTTTTTCTGGATAAATCAAAAAGATAATCACCATTAAAGTGATTTCCTAGAGGCTCTGGCCCTAAGTCTTTTAATAAAAAATGCGTTTCTGGATCATTTGTCCATAAAAAACAACCAAACCTTCTGGGGTCGCAGTAACGTAGAATCGTGCCATCGGCAAAACAAATATCTATATGATCATGTTTTTTTAAATTATCATTACTAGATATTCGTAAGCTTCCTGACATCCCAAGATGCACAATTAGACTTTCATTAGAACTTTCTAATAATAGATACTTACCTCTTCGGGTTATCTTTGAAAAAGTTTTATTGATCAATTTGTTTTGAATCAATTTTGTTGGAACGACCCATCTTAAAGAATCCTGTCTAACCAAGAACGAGGATATTCTCTTATTTAATATATGAGGCTCAATTCCTCTAAGGGTTGTTTCTACTTCAGGAAGTTCTGGCACTAGATATGTACTTCTTAATTTTTGGAAATTTCTTTAAAGAATTTCATAAAAACAGTTTAAATGTATAAAGTTTATTTATAAAGTAGGATCATCATTTAAGCTAAAAAATTAAATATTAATAGGAGTATTTAATATGAACTCAACAAAATATTTACTGCATCCAGATCTACAAGTTATGGCAGAAGCGCCAATGATTTCAGATATTAATGATGAAAATCTGGTTAGTCTTAGACAGACTTTAGATGATGCTAGACCACCACTAGAAAATCCAGAGTCTTTTAATGTCAAACGAACAGAGATTCTAGTTCCCCAAGATAATGGCCCAGATGTTCGTTGTCTTCTCTATGTTCCCAATGATAGAGAAGATCTTGCAGGTCCAGGTTATCTTCATATACATGGAGGAGGTTATATAATTGGATCACCTGAGGGTTCGGATACACAAAATTTATTATTAGCTGCTGAAATAGGCGTTGTAATTATTTCTGTCGACTATCGTCTTGCTCCGGAGTTCCCGATTCCAGCCCCCTTAGATGATTGTTATGCGGCTTTGGCATGGTTGCATGAAAATTCTGAACACCTAGAGATTGATCGAGCAAGAATAGGTATAGGTGGAGAAAGTGCTGGAGGAGGTTTGGCAGCGGCTTTAGCAATTAAAGCAAGGGATGAAGGAGATTATGAGGTTTGCTGGCAGTCTCTTACTTACCCGATGTTAGATGACAGGACAGGTTCAAGTGAATATTTTGGAGATCCTTTAGTAGGAGAATTTGTTTGGACTAGAGAATTTAACCAATATGCCTGGAAGTGTTATCTTGCGGATGTCAAGAGAGAAGCGCCCCAGGTTCCAGGGAGATTGGATCAATTTGAAGGTCTTCCACCAACTTGGATGTTCACGGCGTCTCTTGATCTTTTTAGAGATGAGAACATAGATTATGCGAAGAGATTAATGAGTGCTGGCGTATCATGTGACTTAGTTATTTATGCGGGAGCATGTCATGCTTTTCAACAAATAGAGACATCAGAGTTGGCAAAGCGCTACCGAGAGGATTTTACTTTAGCTCTTAAGAGAGGGTTAGGCAGATAAATAAAAAAAGGCTTTTAAAAATTAATGGCCTCATTAATTAGAGGATTCGATTAAGCCTGGCTCTACCTCAATAAAGTAACTTTTGTAGTTTGAATCAACCATACTCGAAGCAAACTCAGGCAATTGAAAGGCCTCATAGGTTCCAGAGTCTAAAACTACTTGGCCTTCGCCTACAGGCGAAAAGATATCTCCATCTCGGGTAATAAAGAAGCTAAGAACGGCGAATGTAATACTGAAAAAGATAATGAATTTTAGAAAAGTCATCATTTATTATTCAGTGTTATTCCATTTGACTGCTAATATTCAAAAGATCATTAGGGCTTAGTGAACCAACGGATGCTTTTAGTCTTAACATAGAAATAATGTATTCATATCTCGATCCTGCATAATCTCTTTGTGCTTGAAAGAGTCTTTTTTGTGCATCTAATAAATCGACTGTATTTCTTGTTCCTACTTCATATCCAACTTCAGTAGCCTTAAGAGCAGATTCTGCAGAAGCTAGAGCTTGTTTTCTGGCAGTTACATTTGCAACCTGTGTTTGAACGCCAAAATGATTAGATCTGACATCTCTTATTGTTGATCTTTCTGTATAAATAGCTTGTTCTTTGGATCTATCATAATTTGCGTAGGCTTGCCTTCTGGCTGAACTAATAGCACCACCGGCATATAAAGGAAGATTAAACTGAATAGAATATTGCCTTGTGTCTTGTTCAATTCCAAATAAAGGGTTTTGAATGAAACCACCAAATTTTCCTTGTTTAGAAGTGCTTTGACTGATCCTTCCTACAAGATCTATTTGTGGAAGATGACTTGAAGCAGTTGCTCTAGCGGACGCTTGAGCGGCATCTCTCTGAAGCTTTGCAGATTTTAATTGATAATTATTTTTTAAACCCAGCGATACCCAACTTTCGCGATCCAATGGATCTGGAAGGGATATCTCAAACTTATCAGACAGGGGGGAAAGAAGAGAAATTTCTCTCCCTATAATTGAAGTTAGTGTTTCTTGAGCAGAATCAAGTTGAGCTTGACGTGAAATTCGCGAAACAATTGTTAAATCGTATGCAGCTTGAGTTTCTTGAACTTCTGTTATTGCTGCAAGCCCTACATCAAATCTTTTTTTAGCTAAATCTTTTTGTCTTTGTATGGCTTTCTCTTCAGCTTGTGCTGCATTGAGATTATCAAAAGAATTTAAGACATTGAAATAAGCAGATGCAACTCTAATCATCGTCTCTTGTTGTTGATAGGCAAACTCAGCTTCAGCACTTTCTGATAAAGCTGAACCTCTTTCAAATTGAAACCACTTATCTAGTCTGAATATTGGTTGATTTATATTACCGTAGTAAGAGTTAGAGTTATATTGATCTTGTAATTGTTCTTCGATTCTATACTCGTTCCAGTTCGTGCTGCCACCAATGCTAAGAGTGGGTAAAAGACCAGCTATTCCCTGGGCTTTATTTTCTTTTCCAGCTCTATAAGTAGCTTCGGCTGCCCTTAAAAGCGGATCATTTTTGAGTGCCAGCTCGTAGATATCATATAGATTTTCTCCTCTTATTGGACTTGCGAGTATTATTAGAATTAAACTGACAGATAGAGAGAAGCTTCGGATTAAATTCATATTAAGTTTTGATTAGGTGTATTACTCTACTATAACACCTCATTGATACGCAACAAAATTAATTCTTAGCCTATAATGATAATTTTATTTTGGAGAAACAAATGACTATACAAGTTGGTGATACTTTACCTGCAACTAATCTAACAACAATGACTGCTGAAGGTCCAAAACCAGTTTCGATGACTGAGTTATCGGCAGGAAAAAAACTGGTTCTATTCGCTGTCCCTGGAGCATTCACTCCAACATGCAGCGTTCAACACTTACCGGGTTTTATCGAAAAAAATAAAGAGCTCAAAGCTAAAGGTGTTGATATCGTAGCTTGCGTTTCGGTAAATGACCCATTTGTTATGAAAGCTTGGGGTGATGATAGGAATGTTGGTGAAGATGTTCTTATGTTATCAGATGGCAATGGTGAATTCACGGCTGCTATTGGGTTGGAAATGGATGGTAGTGGTTTTGGTTTGGGAACTAGGTCACAAAGATATGCAATGATTATTGATGATGGAGTGGTATCTGTACTTAATATCGAGTCAGGTCCAGGCTTAGACGTGAGTTCTGCTGAGACAGTCCTCGAACAGCTATAAGTATGTCAAAGCCAATCTACGATATTGGTCAGATATGTGAACTGGATAAGTGGGAAAGTTTTATAGATGGCCAGCCCTTTGATTTATTCAAAAGATTACGCCATGAAGCACCAATATACTGGCATGAAGAAAGTCTAGATTTTGAGCCTGGATTCTGGGCACTGACAAAACATGAAGATATAGTGAGAGTATCTAAAGATCCTCTCACTTTTTCTTCAGCTGCTGGGGGTCACTTAATGTCTATGGGCGATCCTGCAGTAGTAGATCCCTCAGCAGTCGCTGCGATAATTGGAAATATGATAGGCATGGATCCACCCGATCATCAGATTTATAGAAAAATGGTTGCCCCTAGTTTTACGCCCAAAGCTATAAGAAACCTTGAAAGTGACATGCGACTCAAAATCAGAGAACTTCTTGAAAATGTTGAGGGTAAAAGCGATTTTAATTTTGTAACAGAAATATCAGAGCAACTTCCATTGTGGGTGCTCTGTGAAATGATGGGTATTCCTGAATCCGATAGGCCAAAAATACGTGATTTGGTAAACAACCTTACCGATGCCTCTATTCAGCAAGATCCAGAGAATGCTTTCCAAATTTGGGTCAATTATATGGAACTCTTCAAGATGGGAAGAGATATGATTGAAGAAAGAAGAAAAAATCCAACAGACGACTTAATGAGTGTAGTCGCCAATACAAAAATTGAAGGCGGAGAGTTAGCACCTGAGTTATTGGATGGCTTTTTTCTATTAATGGTCATAGCTGGAAACGAAACTACTCGCAACACACTTACGGGTGGGATTATGGCACTTACAGAAAATCCTGAGGAGAGAAATAAACTCTTGAGAGATCCCACTTTAATATCAAATGCTACAGATGAAATGCTGAGATGGGTCACCTCGGTAATTTACTTTAGAAGAACTGCCATGAAAGATACCAATATTAGAGGTCAAGACATAAAGAAAGGAGATAAAGTAGTCATGTGGTACGGGTCAGCAAATAGAGATGAAGATATCTTTACTGACGGTGATCTTTTTAGGGTTGATAGAGAAAATGCAAAGAAACATCTTGCTTTTGGCGCTGGTGAACATTTATGTTTGGGCAATAGATTAGGTCATATGCAAATAAGAATATTATTTGAAGAACTATTAGCTCGTTTTCCAAATATTCATACAACTTCTAAACCAGTCAGGATTCCTTCAAACTTTTTGGCAGGGATTTCAGATTTAAAGGTAAGCTTATAATTATGATTTCTAAGGCCGACGACTTTCCAATCCACCAACTCCCTTCTCCGATTGCAGAGGTTGGAACTGAAAGGAATTTTTATGATAGATATTTTTTTAATGGTTACAGCGAGGATGGAAGTATTTTCTTTGGAGCAGCATTTTGCGTTTACCCAAATCTAAATGTAAAAGACGCTAGTTTTGTTCTGGTTGTGGATGGGATTCAGCATAACTTTAGATATTCTGATTTACTCAATCAAGAAAGACTTGATATGCAAGTAGGGAATTTCAGAATTGAAATTATTGAACCTCTCAAAGAATTAAAGATCTTATTAGAAGACAAAGAAAAAGAAATTTCTGCTGATATTTCTTTCACGGGAAGGTTCGAGCCTATGGAAGAGCCAAGGATGATAATTAAGAATGGACCTAGGTTATCAATGGATTCTACTAGAATGACTCAACATGGCTCTTGGAATGGGGTAATAAGGTTTAAAGGAAAAGAGATTGTCATTTCGAAGGAAGATTTCTTAGGAACCAGAGATAGATCATGGGGCGTCAGGCCAGTGGGTTCTGCAGATACTCAAATGATGCCATCTATGAAACTACC
>CALJGK010000008.1 GCA_938075195.1 uncultured SAR86 cluster bacterium | reverse complement strand
GTTCTTACTCTTAACTCTCCCCCAGTTAATGCTTTATCTGCAAACGTCAGGGAAGGATTAAATAATGGAGTAAGTGCTGCCATAGAAGACGAATCTGTGAAATCAATCGTAATCATATGCGAAGGAAGAACATTTATAGCTGGCGCTGATATTACAGAGTTCGGACAAGCACCAAAAGGACCCTCGCTTTACGATGTCCAGGATATGATTGAGAACTCACCCAAGCCTGTTATAGCGGCTATTCATGGAACTGCTCTTGGCGGTGGCTTAGAGGTAGCGTTGACTTGTCACTATAGAATAGCGGTTCCTTCAGCTAAATGTGGTTTACCCGAAGTAAATCTTGGCCTCTTACCTGGTGCTGGAGGCACACAAAGACTTCCAAGAATAGTTGGAGCGCAAAAAGCCCTGGTGATGATGACAAGTGGTGAACATGTTCCTGCTAGTCAATGCCATGACATGGGGTTGGTTGATGAGATGGCTGAAGAAGGAGTTCTAGAAAGAGACGCTATTAAATTTGCCAATCAAATAGTTTCTGAAGGAAAACCTCTGGTTAAAGTTAGAGATGCTGATGAAAAAATTAAATCTGATAGAGGGAATGATGCTTTGTTTGCAGACTTCAGAAAATCTATCTTAAGAAAAACTCGAGGCTTCTTGGCACCCGAATATAATATTCAGTGTATAGAAGCTGCTGTCAATTTACCCTTTGAAGAAGGAATGAAAGTTGAACAAGAGTTATTCATGAAACTGATGACTGGATCTCAATCCGCAGCTCAGAGATATATGTTTTTTGCTCAAAGGCAAGTAACGAAAATTCCTGATATTGAAAAAGAAACTCCCCTAAAAGAAATTAATTCAGTGGGTGTTATAGGTGCTGGAACTATGGGTGGCGGAATTTCAATGAATTTTGCTAATGCAGGCATCCCAGTCACAATCATTGAGCAAAGCCAAGAAAGGTTAGATAAAGGCATTGGTATCATTAGAAAAAATTATGAAAATACTGCTGCCAAGGGACGAATAACTTCGGAACAAGTAGAACAAAGAATGGCCCTGATTGATGGACAGACTTCTATAGATGCTCTCAATTCACAAGACTTAATTATCGAAGCTGTTTTTGAAAACATGGATCTTAAAAAGGATATCTTCAAGCAACTCGATACGATCTGTAAAGAAGGAGCCATACTCGCCTCCAATACTTCTGCATTAGATGTAAATGAAATAGCAGATGTTACAAACCGCCCTGAAGATGTAATTGGTTTACATTTCTTCAGTCCAGCTAACGTCATGAAACTTTTAGAAATTGTCAGAGGTGACAAAACATCTAAGTCAGTTGTTGCAAGTTCACTTGCGGTAGCTAAGAGAATACAAAAGATTGCAGCGGTTGTTGGAGTTTGCCCAGGATTTGTTGGAAATAGAATTCTTGCACAAAGACAAAGGGAAGCTAATAAATTAATCTTAGAAGGTGCACTTCCCTGGGATATTGATGATGCTTTGTTTGATTTTGGATTCCCAATGGGTCCATTTGCTATGTCTGATTTAGCAGGATTGGATATAGGATGGAATAAAGAGAATTCAAATGGCGAAACTTTACGCGATGTTCTATGTGAAGCTGGGAGATTAGGTCAAAAATCAGGTAAAGGATTCTACGTCTATGATGAAAATAGAAATAAATCTCCTGATCCAGAGGTTGAAGCACTTATTAGAAAATTTGGAGAAGAGAGACAAGTCCAAATGAGAGATATAAGTAAAGAAGAGATTCTTGAAAGATGCTTGTATCCCATGATCAATGAAGGCTTTAAGATTCTGGAAGAAGGCATGGCAATACGTGCCAGCGATATAGACATAGTTTGGACTAATGGATACGGCTGGCCTGTATATGAAGGTGGACCCATGTTTTATGGTAATTTAGTTGGTTATGACAAAGTGCTATCCTGGCTTCAAAATGCTGAGAAAGAACTTGGACCTGAATTCAAGCCTTCTGCATATCTAGAGAAAGTGGTTTCCGAAAAAATTAATATTCTTTAAGGAAACAAGATGAATGAGCTCAATAGTAAAAGTGCTGGTGAACTAGCACAACTGATTCAAAAAACAGAAGTCTCTAGTAGAGAGGTTATAGAAGCTCACTTAGACAGAATTAAAGAGGTTAATCCTGAGATAAATGCTGTCACGATTGTGCTCGAAGAGTCAGCTCTAAAATTGGCCGATGAGATGGATAACTCAAAAGCTGACAAAAAGGAAAAGCCCTTTTATGGAGTTCCAATTACTATAAAAGAGAACATTGACTTCGTAGGCACTCCTTCGACTAATGGACTTACCTTTCTTGCTGAATCTATGCCTCCTCGCAATACACCTTTAGTAGACAGAATGTTACATGCAGGTGCGATACCAATCGGCAGAACGAATATGCCTGAAATGGGAATGCGTTTAGATACTGATAATCCATTGAGAGGCAGAACTTTTAACCCATGGAATAAAGCTGTGACGCCTGGAGGCTCTAGTGGCGGTGAAGGAGCTGCTATTGCTACAGGAATGAGTCCATTTGGCATAGGCAATGACATAGGGGGCTCCCTAAGAAACCCTGCTTATTGTTGCGGGATTACATCTCTAAAGCCTTCGATAGGCAGGATCCCTTTTGTGAGAACAATAGCCCCATTCGAAGATATGGGTATATCGGGTGCTTTTTTAAGTGATGGGCCAATGGCTAGATCTGTAAAAGATTTAAGAATGGGACTATCGGTCATGGCTGGAAGGCATATAGATGACCCTCAATCCATAGACAGCCCCTTAGTGGGTCACTTTCCGGATAAACCCAAAGCCGCTCTAGTTAAACAAGCCAGCGACATACAACTTCCAGATGCTACAAAAAGAGAAATAGATAAGGCTGGTGAAATATTGGCAGCACGAGGCTGGGAAGTGGAAGAAGTGGAGGCTCCCGAAGTGGAAAGAGTGTATGAAATTTGGGGATCAATTTTAAATCAAGGTGTTGTAGGTGTTTTACCTGAAGAATTATTTAAACCTGAAACAGCAGCATATTTGAAAAGAATGGGTGAAGTAAACTCTATCGATATGGCACTTGATGATGCCTTACTAGAAAGGCGAAGACTCAGAAGATTATGGTCTGCTTTTCTAACAAATTATACGGTTTGTATAGGTCCAACTTGGGCCAATCTGCAATGGCCTATCGATACTGATTTAGATCCCGATAAAGGAGATGAAGCCTTAAGAGAAAGCTTTATGTTTATAGCACCTGGAAATTGTCTAGGTCTTCCATCTGTTGCTTTGCCAATGGGTGTGGACAATGGATTGCCTACAGGCATTCAAATCTATTCAGAACTATATAGAGAGGACCTTTGTCTGCATGCAGCTGAGATCATTCAAGAGGAAGCTCCGTGCCCTACTCCGATTGATCCTGTTAAATAGCTAATCAGATAAAATTCTATCGAGGATTAAAGATAAATCAGAGACACTTTTCTTAAAAGCCTGTTCGTTGATTCTCTCGTTATTTCCGTGAATAGAAGAATATTCATCTCCTGTTGATATTAAAGGATTGAAGCCATAACTCTGAATACCAATGCCACGTGTAAATCGACTATCTGTAAATCCCGTGCTGACTGAGGGAGCTACCCTTGATCCTGGATAGTTCTCTTTACTAAAGTCTTCTATAGCCATAAACAGCTCAGAGTCTGTTCTTGATATTGCTGGCACTGCAGACATCATCAATTCGACTTCAACACCTGTATCTTTAATGAGTGCTTTAAAGTCAGATATAAATTCATCTGTTGTTCTGTCTGGTAGCATTCTACAATCCACCTCGGCCCAAGCCTCTGGAGGAACCACATTAATTTTACTAGAACCACTCATTCGCGTTAGAGAACAAGTGTCTCTGGTTAGTGCATGAGCAGAAGCAGAAAAAGATTGTAGTCTTTGTAGGAAGACAGGATTCTTAACGGATTCCTTAATATTCCTGTATTCACTAGAGTAAGGCTCTTCAAGGCCACTTGATCTTTCAATAAAAACTTTTTCTACTTCAGGAAGAATGCGGGGAGGAAAAGGATTTTCCCAAATAGTATTTAATGCTTCTACTATACGCGACACTGAACTCGTTGATCTCGGAGAAGAGCCATGGCCCGGAGTGTCGATGGCAGTTAATCTCAACCAGACAGGCACTTTCTGCGTTATTTCTACACTAAAAACAATCGTGTCATTAGCCTTGTATCCACTCCCACCTTCATTCAAAAGCAAACCTGCGCCTTCAAAGATTTCAGGATGATTATCAACAAGCCATCCCACTCCAAAATTTCCTCCTGACTCTTCATCTGCAGCACCTATAAAAATCACATCTCTATTAAGTTTTTTTCCTTGTCTGTGGAGATTTATAAAATTTGCAAGATGCGATACACCCGTTCCTTTCATGTCTAGAGCACCCCGTCCTAAAATATATCCATCTTTGATTTCTCCAGACAGCGGACCAAAGTCCCAGTATTTTTCATTAGCAGGAACAACATCACTGTGATGAAGTAAAATTAACGCAGGCTTATCTCCACCTTTTAATCTTGCCCAAATATTTCCTCTACCCGGTGCACTTTCAGC
>CALJGK010000007.1 GCA_938075195.1 uncultured SAR86 cluster bacterium | reverse complement strand
GAAGACCCTTCAAAAATTATGGCAGCAATAGCTTATAAATTGGATGATAAAGAGATAGATGCTCTATCTAGCTTTGTCCATGGTTTATACTAATAGTATGTTGAGATCTGTAATTACCGTAGCTACTATTCTGGTTTTTCTTTTAAGTTGTTCTTCTGAAGAACAGACATCTCTTCCAGCAGGTAATGGCGAAAAATTTAGTCCAGGCGTTCACTATGAGATACTCGACAATCCTACATCAGTCCGCGATCCCTCAAAAATTGAAGTTACTGAAGTTTTTTGGTTTGGATGTAATCATTGTTATGCTTTAGAGCCTTACATAGCGAAGTGGAAGAAAGATGCTGCTAATGATGTCGCTTTCATAAAATCGCCTGCTACTTGGAATGAGATGCTAAAGACTCATGCTTCAATATATTACACGGCAAAAGCTTTAGGCATCGAACAACAGTTTGTTCCAGCTGCTTTTAACACTATTCAGAATGAAGGAAGGATGCTTACAGGTAACACTGAGCTAGAGTATTTTTTTAGAGGTTTTGATGTAGAAAAGGATAAATATAAAGCAGTCTCTACGTCGTTTGGAGTGAGAAATGCCGTTGAGCAAGCAGATAAAAAAATGAAACAATGGCAAGTGACTGGAGTTCCTTCTCTTATCGTTAATGGAAAGTACAGAGTATCGGCGTCTAGAGCTGTTCGTACTGATGAATTATTTGATGTCGTAGATTTTCTTGTAGCAAAGGAAAGAAACTAAAACTCACGTCTCAGAACTTGAATAAATTTCCTATTTCTCCAATCTTCATCCCTGCAAATAAATTAGAGTGGATATCTAAAACTTTTGACAAAGGTGCTGACAGCATCATATTAGACCTAGAAGATTCAGTTCCCGAGAATGAGAAAATACAAGCTAGAGAAAATCTCTCCATTCACTTAAAAGACAATACTTTCGAGGGTAATTTAATTATTAGAGTAAATCCGATTAGTGAACAGGTCGGGCAGGATGACATAGCAATGTTGTCGGAAAATGATCTCTCAAGTATCGCATTCATGGTGCCTAAAATAGAAGAAAGCGATTTGATAACTAATCTTCCTGATATTGATGTTATAGCTTTACTGGAAACCCCTGTTTCTATAAAGAACATTTCTGAGATAGCTTCACAAGTTAAAGTTAAAGGTTTGGCATTAGGGGGAGCTGATCTTAGTGCCAGCTTGGGATCCACTATGGATTGGGATTCTCTTTTATATTCACGATCTAAGATTGTTCAAGAGGCAGCTATAAATAATTTATTTTCAATAGATAGTCCTTTTATGAACATTGATAATTTAGATGCCCTTAAAGATGAAAGTATTAAATCTAAACGTCTAGGTTTTAATGGCAAGGCAGCAATACATCCAACTCAATTAGATATTATTAGGAACTCATTTCTGCCTACTAAAGAAGAATTAGAAGAGGCAAAAGACATAATTAGAGCATTTAATGAGTCTTCATCTGCAGTCCTCGCTTTCAAAGGCAGGATGATCGATTTGCCAATTATTTTATCCATGGAAAAAAGATTAAGACTTGTGGGGATTGATCCAAAGAATATAGACTAAGATTATTATGGTAAAAAAAATGAAAGAAATTTCTCCAGGTCGCTATAGAGAATCTTTTGGAAGATATTATGAAGAATTTGTTGTGGGCGATGTTTATGAACACAGACCCGGAAGAACGATTACTCAATCTGATAATATCTGGTTTACTCTTCTGACAATGAACCAACATCCTCTTCATATTGATGATGAATACGGCAAAGGAACAGAGTTTGGTCAAACTCTTGTAGTAAGCCCATTTACCATCGCTCTGATGGTCGGCATGAGTGTAAGCGACATAAGTCAGAAGACAGTTGCTAATCTTGGATGGACAGATATTAAAATGACTCATCCATTATATGTAGGCGATACTTTATATGCTGAATCAGAAGTAATGGAAAAAAGAGAATCTAAGTCTCGACCTGATGAAGGAATTGTTACCGTTAAAACAATTGGCAAGAATCAAGATGGAGTAGAAGTAGCATCATTCTTAAGATCTGCTCTGATCCCTAAAGAGGGAAAAGCAGTTGAAGATAAAATAGATTATTAAGACCCTCCTAAAATAAATTCTTCTATAACTCATAGCCTTTTTTTGCTATAACTGTAACTTAACTTACGGGGAGAAAGTTATGGGCGATATTTCTACTACAGAAAAAAAATTACATTGGCATCTACAAGGCAATTGGGCACCAGTAGAGAAAGAGTTATCAGAATATGATCTTGAAATAAAAGGCGAAATACCTAAAGACCTTTCCGGTCTATTTGTTAGAAATGGGTTTAATCCTGTATCAGGATATAGTGATCATTGGTTCTTTGGGAATGGAATGTTGCACGGAATTTATTTAGAAGACGGCAAGGCTTCATATAAGAATAGATACGTAAAAACACCTTATTATGAAGAGGATTTAAATGTGATGTCTTCATTTGGAAATTTGGCTGCTTCTCCCGCAAATACTCATATAGTAAATCACGCGGGAAAATTACTCGCTTTAGAAGAAACATCTTTACCTTGGAGTGTAAATAAAGATTTAGACACCATAGGTGTCGAGGATTTTAATGGAAAGTTAGATACGGCCATGACGGCCCATCCAAGAGTATGTCCAGTAACAGGAGAAATGCTTTTCTTTGGTTATTCTATGTTTAGCGAGCCTTATTTAAATTATTACCGAGTCAGTAAAGAAGGTTCTTTAGTTCAATCTGAAGCTATAGAACTACCCAGACCTGTAATGATGCATGATTGGAACATTACAAGAAATTATGTTGTTTTTATGGACCTTCCTATAGTTTCAGACATGGATCTAGCTGCTACAACAGGATCTCCGTTTGGTTTTAAGCCTGAATGTGGGGCAAGATTGGGGGTTATGCCTAGGGATGGTAATAATTCGGATGTTAGATGGTTTGATATAGATCCTTGTTTTGTTTTCCACAGTTTTAATTCATTTGAAGTAGAGAATAAGATAGTTTTGTATGTATCTAGACAGCAAGAAGCAATGGTCGGTGGCTTTAAAGATATTTATGGTGGCGAAACCACCGTTGCAAAATTATGGCGCTGGACTATAGATCTAGAAAAAGGGACTGTATCAGAAGAACAATTAGATGATGGAGCATGTGATTTTCCAAGAATTAATGATAATCGAATAGGTCTTACTTCTGAGTTTGGCTATTGTATGCAGTTAAGAACAGATGTCGAAGATCTAACTTTTGGCGAGAACTTATTTAAATACCACTTAGAATCTGGCAAGAGAACTGATCATCATTTAGGTAATAATGTTGCTGGAGGGGAACCCGTTTTTGCTCCTAAACCTGGAGCCTCTGGAGAAGATGAGGGCTGGATACTTTCCTTGGTTCATGAACGCGATACTAGGAAGTCTAAGCTGGTAATTATTGATGCCCAGGCATTTGATCAAGAACCAGTTGCAGAGGTTATAATTCCTCAGAGAGTTCCTTACGGAGCTCATGGAAGTTGGATTCAAAATTAAATTAGGAGGTTATTTTGGAAGCGCAATACGCATCGGTTTGGGAGAGGAACTCAGATGTTATACCAGATAAGATTGCACTTATTTGTGGAGATAACGAAGTCACATGGAAAGAATATGATGATAGAGCAGCTAAACTTGCTTCATTGCTGACTAATTCTGGCCTTGGAGATAATTCCAAGGTGGGATTATATCTTCATAATTCTAATGAATATTTAGAAGCTCAATACAGTGTTTTTAAGATCAAAGGCGTTCCTATAAATGTAAATTATCGTTACAAAGAAGAAGAGTTAATTTATCTTCTAGATAACTCAGATTCAGAAGCAGTTTTTTTTCAAAGCTGCTATGCGGAACAAATTGAATCTATCAAAGATAAGCTTCCCAAAGTTAAGCTTTATATTCAAGTTGATGATCAAACTAATGAGACATTGGACTTTGCGAAAGATTATGAATCTGCAATATCAGAATATCAGCCCATGGAAAGACAGGAGCGCTCTGAAGATAATATTTACATGCTTTATACCGGCGGAACAACTGGGATGCCAAAAGGTGTTATGTATCAACATGGAGGACATTTAAAAGGAATGTTAAATACCGCAGGTGCCTGGGGACTCATTCCTGTACAAGAAAAAATTGATGTTGATTCAGTCGCTCTTGAAGTAAAAAAGTTAGCCGATGAAGGTAGATTGCCGATCAGTATTCCTGCATGTCCTCTAATGCATGGAACAGGTATGTGGCTCGGTGCAATTATTCCTCATCTCGTGGGAGGAACAGTTGTTACTTTACCTAATCTAGGATTTGATCCTGATGGACTACTCAAAGAAGTGGAAAAAAGAAAAGCAAATAATATCGTCATAGTAGGCGATGCTTTTGCAAAACCTATTATGGATGCATTAGATAAAGCAGAATCTGAAGGCAGTCCATACAATCTCGAGTCCATAAATACAGTTATATCTAGCGGTGTTATGTGGAGTTCAGAAGTAAAACAAGGTTTATTAAAGCATCATGATATGGTCCTAGTTGATGCCATGGGGTCAACAGAAGGCGGTATGGGCTCATCAAGAGCTTCAAGAGATAATCCTGCTGAAACTGCTAAATTTGTACTCAATCCTGGAGTAATAGTCATTACTGATGAAGGCGAGCTAGTTGAGCCAGGTTCCGATAAAACGGGAAAAATTGGAACAAGTGGTTTAGTTCCTTTAGGATATTTTAAAGATGAAAAAAAATCTGCTGAGACTTTTAAAGAGTTTCAAGGGGTGAGATACAGTTTTCCAGGAGATTATGCAAAGGTCGAGGTTGATGGAACTATAACTCTCCTAGGTCGTGGAAGTAACTGCATAAATACAGCAGGTGAAAAGGTTTATCCAGAAGAGGTTGAGGAGGCAATTAAAAGAAATGATGATATTTTTGATTGCCTTGTAGTGGGATTGCAAGATGATAGGTTTGGTCAGAGAGTTGTTGCACTTGCCTCCTATCAGGATGGAAAGGAAATTGAAGAACAAGAACTAATAGCGTTCACACGAGAACACCTGGCTGGTTATAAATTACCTAAACAAGTTTTGTTTGTTGATGAAGTGATGAGAGCGCCAAATGGAAAGGCAAACTATAAGTGGGCACAAGAAACTGCCGAAAAGGAATTAACTTAGGAGATTACAAATGGATGTAAGTGAAGCAGTAGATTCTAGGATTTCTGTACGGGAATTCCTAAAAGATCCAGTAGAAAACTCTTTAATTTCTGAACTACTAGAAAAGGCCTCAAGGTCTGCCTCCGGTGGCAACTTACAGCCATGGAAAATCTACGTGATCAATAATGAAACCATGAGCTCATTTCATAAATTTCAATCTGAATGGACAGATCCCGAGACTCCTGCCTATTCTATTTATCCAGAGAACTTGAAAGAGCCTTACAAGACATCTAGGTTTGAGGTTGGCGTAGACATGTATTCAATTCTTGATATTGGTCGTGATGATAAAGAAGGTAGATTTAAACAAATGCTAAAGAACTTTGAATTCTTTGGAGCTCCTGCCGCATTCTTTTGTTTCACTGATAGGCAAATGGGGAGACCTCAATGGTCTGATTTAGGAATGTTTCTTCAGACATTTATGTTGTTAGCTAGAGAAGCCGGACTGGATACTTGCCCTCAAGAAGCCTGGGCAATGAAACAAGAGAGTGTTACTTCATTTGTAAAAGCTCCAGAAGAAGAAATGCTTTTTTGTGGAATGGCAATAGGTTACAGAGATCCTGAAGCTCCAATTAACTCTTTAAGAACCTCAAGGAGACCTATTGAAGATTGGGCGACGTTTCTAGATGAATAGAAGATATTTTACACCATCACTTCGATTAAACTTGGGCCTTCTTCAGCTAGGCTAATCGATAGAGCTTTTTTAAATTCTTCTACTGTAGTTGCTTTATAACCAGTAACACCAAGAGATTGAGCTAAAGAAGGCCAACTTATTGATGGATCATCAAGAGAAAACATTGATGCTGCTCTATCTCCAGTGCCAAGTGCACCCACTCTATCTAATTCAACCTTTAAGATTGCATAAGAGCGATTAGAAAAAATTATATTTGTAACATTCAAAGATTCCCTGGCTTGTGTCCAGAGTGCTTGCAACGTATACATTGCTCCCCCATCTCCGTGTAAACAGACAACTGGCCTGTCAGGAGCACCAATGGCTGCACCGGTAGCTAATGGGAGGCCTTGACCTATAGACCCTCCAGTCAATGCCAACCAATCAAGGGGTTTTGCATTCCAAGCATGCGGTGTGACAAAAAACCCCGATGTAGCTGCTTCATCACAAACTATTGCTTCTTCGGGTAATAAGCCCGCAAATATTGGACCAATATTTTCAGGACCCAGCTCACCAGTGGTCGGCATATTTATTTCTTCATCTGGAATGAACTGATTATTTATTTTGGTTCCTCCAAATAAATCATTAAGCGCACTTAAGGCATATTTTCCATCCTGGAGAGGTGAAGATAATTCAATCAATTGAGCCCCTTCAGGTGATAAGTAACTTTTCTTTCCTGGATAAGCAAAAAATGAAACAGGAGGTTTCGTGCCTATAAACACAATTGCATCTATGCCTTTTAAGTGTTCTTCTGCCATCTCAGCAAAATATGGTATGGGTTCTACCTTTGTTATGCCTCTGCCTCTTCTATGTCTTTTAACAAAAGTATCAGTTGCCAATCTACAATTCGCTGACGTGGCAATCTTGCCCGCTAAGGTAACTGATTCTTCATCAAGGAAGTCACCTCCTATAAACAGCATTGCATTAGTGCTTGAAGAAAGAGCCTTAAAAGCTTGATCAATTTTTTTGTCATCAACTTTTAATGGATCTGATTTTTTAACAACTGGGCCAAGATTATCAGTTTCACCCCAAGCACAATCAGCTGGTACAAGCATGGTAGCAATTTGACCTGGAAATTTGTGGGCTTCTGACCAAGCTTGACTCCCTAAAGAAGATAAATCATCAGGGGATAAACTTCTACCAACCCAATCAGAACTCGCTTTAGCCAAACCGTCTAAATCAGAAGTAAGAGGAGCATCATACTGGAGATGATAAGTGGCATGGTCACCTACGATATTCAGCATAGGTGTTCTAGCTTTTTTTGCATTATGAATATTAGCAAAGCCATTACCGAGACCTGGACCCAGGTGCAGTAAGTTTGCTGCAGCTTTTCCAGACATTCTTGCATATCCATCTGCAGCTCCAGTAACTACTCCTTCAAATAGACCCAATATTGGTCTAACTTCAGGATGATGATCAATTGCAGCAACTAAATGCATTTCAGAAGTACCAGGATTTGCAAAAACAACTTCTAGACCATTAGCTATCAAAGTTTTAAGTAGAGCGTCTGCTGAATTCATTACTCCATTATAAACCTATGATTTTGAGTCTACTAATTTCTAATAGGCAGAGCATATAAAGGCTCTCCATTCAGTCTATTTGCTAAGCAATACTCTTCAGCAATCTCATTGATGCCGCAATACTTGACCTGCACGAGCACTGGTAGGCTCCCCATTAAGGACATTGACCTGGCCGTTGACGATTGTTGCTTTAAAGCCACGTGACTTCTGTATATATCGCGGTGCATCACCAGGGAAGTCATTTACTAATACAGGTTGCAACTCATTTACCTCTTCTGGGTTAAACACATTAATGTCTGCTTTCATTCCTGCTTTTAGAACGCCTCGATCTTTTAGGCCTATAACCGCTGCAGGATCGGCTGTCATTCTTTTTATAGCTTGAGGAAGTGTGAATACACCTTTCTCGCGCACATAATGAGAGAGTATGAAACTAGACCAACCTCCATCCATAATTTGAGAAACATGCGCGCCGACATCACCAAGTCCAGGAATAAGATGTTCACTGCTAAAGAGATCTCCTTGTTCTTTCAGATTACCGCCAAACATACGCCAATTGAAAAGACCACGACCTTGACTATCTCTTGATAGGCGTAAGAAAGTTTCAGACCAGTGCTCCCCGGCAGATTTCGATAACTCGATTAGATTATGAGCAGAGTTGTGATCAGGCGCCTCATCGAGACCTAGGAAGTAGACTTTTTGTAGAGGAATACCACAAGATTTTGGTTCTCGAGCTTCAGCAACTAAAGATTCACAGAAGGTCTCATCATGTATGGCTTGCAATCTATCTTCAAAATCTTTTGCTCGCAGCTCATCCCAAGAAAGACCTTCAATAGGCAAGCCTGATTGTAGACCAAACATATAGCCAGATCCGCGCGTATGACTGATGCCGGTAATATTACGTCCATCTAGGTTCATTTCGTCAAGATGTGTTGCAGCTTTAGTCCCAGAACCTTCTTCACCTGAACAACCGTAGCTAAATAAGACCCTACTACCTTCCGTTTCAGCAATGGATCTCATGATCTCGGCATCTGCGCCAACAAGTTGCATCAAACCATCTCGAGGTCCAACAACCTTTGCAATCTCTACAAGTTCAGCACACTCGGCATATGTTCCTGGAATTGCACGACCATCCGGAGCCTTATGCGGTTCGTAACGATTGGTTGAGAATCCAACCGCACCATCTTTCATTGCTTTTTCTACAATGTCAGCCATCTGTTGCTTTTCAGCCTCAGTTGCCTGCTCAGCAAAAGATCGATCACCCATGACATAATAGCGAATAGCAGAATGACCCACGAGACCAGCAACATTCAGTGAAGGTTTTAGCTCTTCCAGTGTATCTAGGTATTCTCCATAGTGTTCCCAGTTCCATGAAAGCCCTGAGAGAATGGCCTGTTTTGGAATGTCTTCCACTGTTTCCATCATGCCAGCGAGAATTTCAACATCATCAGGCTTGCAAGGAGCAAAGGTGAGGCCGCAGTTTCCAATCAAAGCTGTAGTGACACCATGCCAGCAAATAGGCGTCATTTCAGGATCCCAGCCAATCTGAGCATCCAGATGAGTATGTATATCAACAAAACCAGGTGAAACAGTCATGCCTTCAGCATCTATAACCTCAGCCGCATCACCATTGACCTCGCCAATTTCAGTTATAACTCCATCTTTGATTGAAATATCTCCAGAGTAAGCTTCAGAGCCAGTTCCATCTACGATATTACCGTTTTTGATTATTAAATCATGTTCCATAAATTTCTCCCCAAAAAATTAAGTATATAACTTCGTTTAATAAATAAAACATTAAAAAAAGAAATAAAAAAATAACTACTTTAGTAGCTTATATTTTTTTAATGACTCTAAATTATATTAAGTGGGCTAGACAGGATTTGAACCTGTGACTTTCTGCTCCGGAGGCAGACGCTCTATCCTAGCTGAGCTACTAGCCCCTTATTGATTATATATCGATCTCAATATCTATTTAATTAATCTACTAGCCCTGATATCATCCTCACCGTCAAAACATGGAGTAAACATGGCAAGTAACACTTGGCAATCAATAAACTGGAAAGATCCTTTTCTATTAGAGCAGCAGCTGTCAGATGATCAAAGAATGGTTAGAGATACTGCGCATCAGTTCGCACAAGAAAAGCTTTTACCTAGGGTAAGAGATGCGTTTAGAAAGGAAGAGACTGACCCCAATATCTTTAAAGAAATGGGCGCAGTAGGTCTGTTAGGGTCTACTATTCAAGGTTACGACTGCCCTGGTGTTGATTATATGAGCTATGGATTGATTGCTAGAGAAGTTGAAAGAGTCGATTCAGGTTATAGATCCATGATGAGTGTGCAGTCATCTTTAGTAATGTATCCAATCTATGCTTTTGGCTCTGAGGAGCAAAGAGAGAAATATTTACCGGCTCTTGCCTCGGGTGAAAAGATAGGATGCTTTGGATTAACAGAACCTGATTATGGTTCCGATGCCGGTGGACTAATCACAAGGGCAAAATCAGTTGACGGCGGATATTCACTTTCTGGAGCAAAAATGTGGATATCAAATAGCCCAATAGCAGATGTTTTTGTGGTGTGGGCCAAAAATGATGAAGGGAAAATAAAGGGTTTTATTTTAGAAAAAGGGATGGCAGGACTGAGCGCTCCAAAAATAGAAGGAAAACTCGCCTTGAGAGCATCTGTTACGGGTCAAATCGTCATGGAAGATGTATTTGTTGAAGAAAGCCAAATGCTACCAAATGTAGAGGGACTGAAAGGACCTTTTAGCTGTTTAAATAATGCGAGATATGGCATTGCCTGGGGTGCGCTAGGTGCTGCAGAAACCTGTTGGTTTACTGCGAGAGATTACGTTATGGATAGAAAGCAGTTTGATAAGCCCCTAGGTTCAAATCAGATTATCCAACTGAAATTAGCGGATATGCAAACCGATATTAGTATTGGTCTGCAGGGATGTTTCAGAGCTGGACAGCTTATGGATGATAATAATATCTCACCAGAACTAATATCTCTTATCAAAAGAAACTCAACCGCAAAAGCATTGGATATCGCTAGAAAATCACGAGACATGCTTGGAGGGAATGGAATCTCAGACGAATATCCAATTATGAGACACATGGTTAATCTGGAAGTTGTTAACACTTACGAAGGCACAAGCGATATTCATGCTCTAATTCTAGGAAGAACTCAGACAGACATACCTGCATTTTAGGCTGCTAATTCCCAAGACTCATTAACCTTAATGTTTTATAATGCAGTCCGCTCAATCTTCACCAATTATTTAGTATGAAATATTCAAAAATCTTTTTAATAATATCTGTAGGACTTATTTTTACTCTAGGTGCTTCAGAAGCAAAAAAATCAATAGAGGCCAGAATTGCTCCAGTCGGATCAGTCTGTCTAGCAGGGCAAGATTGTGGCTCATCCTCGGCACCTGCAATGGCGCCATCAGCTTCAGTATCTGACCTACCGAAAGTAGAACTCTCTGAAGGTTCTGAGCATATCGTAAAAATGTTAAATTCAGGAGAAGATGGGACTATGGTTTTTGAGCCGGCAGTTCTTAAAGTATCTGTTGGAGATACAATCCACTTTAAGGCAACTAATTTATCTCATAACTCAGCTTCAATGGCAGGTATGATTCCTTCTGCAGCTGCTAGTTGGGCTGGAGCCTTGAGTCAAGATATCTCCGTTACTTTAGATAAAGAAGGTGTTTACGTTTACCAGTGCGATCCTCATGTGATGATGGCCATGGTTGGTGTTATTCAAGTTGGTAATGCGATTAATATGGACGAGATTAGAGAGGCTGCTGCCAACCAGAAATCATCATTTATTATGAATGGTTCAAGATTGGATCAATATCTTTCACAACTCTGATAGAGAGTTAGATAGCTTTCAACATTTCTGGTAATTTTTTCCAATCGGAGAATTCTGGGACTTTAATATCCTTTATAGGAAACTCCTCTTCGTTTTCATTGAACCATATTGCCTTGAGTCCAAAATCATAACTTGCCTTTACGTCATTTACTGGGTGATCCCCAATATGACATATTTCAGAACGATCTAGGCCTGTGATATCAAGCACTGCATCGAACATAGCTGGATCTGGTTTATGGGCATTTAATTCAACCGGCGACAGAATGTAATCAAAGTAGTGATCTATTCCAATCATCTTTAGGTCAGCATTACCATTAGTCACTACGCCAAGTGAGTAGTCTTTTTTTAGCAATTCTAAAATTTCAATCACTCCGTCGTAAAAGGTCACTTTATTTCTGCCCTTAAAGAATATTTCAAAGGCACTGTCTGACATAATCTTTGAGTCATGCGCTGAGTAACCCGATCGGATACCTGCTTCGTAAAAAATTTTCTGTCTTAACTCAGAGAGTCTATTGACTATTGTTGAGTCTGATCTTAAAAGTTGGTCACGTATTTCAAGTGAACTTTCTCTATCTAATGAGGTTAATGCAGCCTCATAATTCTCCTGTATCCAAGTTTTGGCATTTCTCTCAGCATCCATGATGGTTGGCATTAGCGGCCAAAATGTATCATCTAAATCGAAAGATACAGATTTAATTGTCATTCTTAGTTCCTTTTCTTGCTCTAGGGTGAGCGCTATCATAAACCTTTGAGAGGTGTTGAAAATCTAATTTTGTGTAAATTTGAGTTGTAGCTATATCTGCATGACCAAGCATTTCTTGAACGGCTCTTAAATCACCGCTAGATTCCAAGACATGGCTGGCAAAGGAATGTCTAAGCATATGAGGGTTGATGCCTGGTAAGCCTCTTTGAGCGCATAGCTTTTCAAGTCTAAGCTGGATGGACCTTGCAGAAATACGCTTACCTTTATTATTAAGAAACATAGCTTCACTAGAAGAGCTTTTTAAATTTTTTAACTCTTTTCTATGAATCAACCAATCACGCATGGCTTGGATGGCCTTCTTCCCAACCGGAACAATCCTCATTTTATTTCCTTTCCCAGTCACTCTACATACTCTTTCTTTTAGCTCTAAGTCTTGAACATCAAGAGTACAGACTTCTGATAGCCGTAATCCAGATGAATACAAAAGCTCGGCTATGGCCTTATCTCTCACCTCTATCAATCCATTAGGCTTGAAATCAAGTAACCTTTGGACCAAATCAGCATCCATTGCCTTTGGCAGTAATTGCGCTGATTTTGGTGAATTTATATTTTGGGCTGGGCTTAGTTTTATAATTCCTTCAACTAACAGATATTCAAAAAAAGACCTCGAAGTCGATAAAACTCTCTGGATACTTCTAGGACTCAGTCCTCTTCTTCTCTCAGAATTAACAAATGTTCTTAATTCGTGTTCATTGACAGATTGCCAGTCTTCAATTTCGATATTTAGGAGATATCTAGATAATTTAGTCAGATCTCTTTTATATCCGCTTATGGTATGTTTTGAATATTGTTTTACAGATTCTAAATATGAAAGGAACTCTTGAATTTCTTTTTGCAGCATTTAGAAGTTATTTCTTTCTATCAGTTTAGACAGAGCTTCAGCAATGAACCCTAGAAACAAGGAGTCATTTTCTTTTGAATAAGTATCTTCTGACTTTGAGCCTAGGGCAAGAACACCAGGGCAATCTGAATTCTTTATAGGCACTAAGACGCAATCCACAATCTTTGCCTTTTTATCAAATATAAATGAAGATTCTTTATCATTCAAAGGTCCGCAAAATATATCTGAAGCATTATATTTACTGCCGATAACTTTATGCGCCTCTTTTGCATCGACAACTCTACCTTTGGGCAAATTTGAATTATCTTTAAAAAATAATATTTTGCATGAATCAGATTGAAAATCTTTTATAAATGTCTCTTCAGTAACAAAGACTATTTCTGTAAGGTTTTTACAGACTATAAGCTCCAGGATGAGCTTTCTTGTTTTATCAAATATACCTTCATTCGTTGATGCAATTTCCAGCAGCTGAATAAGGTTTCCTGAAGTAGATTCATAATTTTTTCTAAGAATCTCAACTTGTTTTTGGATTAAAGAGACAGCGCCTCCTGTTTCATGAACGATTTCTAGTGAATTGAGTATATGAGCATTGCTGGATAAAAAATCAGGATTGAGCAATAGAAATTCTTCTACTTCTTTTGGATCAATAACTTTTTTTGTCATTAGATTGTGATTTCTCTTATTTCTAAAAATGTTGCCTCTCCTTTGGCAGAGAGCATTTTAGAATTTTCCTCATAGTCTATCAAAAGACTGCCTAGTTGAAAGTTAACCTTTACTGGAGAGCTGAGTTCTCCCTTTAATATTCCTATGACTGCAGCTGCACAAGCACCGCTGCCACAGGCTAATGTTTCTCCTGCTCCTCTTTCAAATACTCTAAGATTAATCTCATATTCATCAACCTTATGTGCCAGACCAAAATTTACACCATCCGGAAAGTACTCATTGTTCTGTAAGTTCTCCCCAATCTTAAGGAATTCAAAGTTGGGTTCATGAGCGCTAAAAGTTACGCCATGCGGGTTGCCTAGATCAATACAATCTAGATTGAGAGATTCATCAAAAGATGTAAGTTTAATTTTACTGATCTTGTCGTCAATCAAAAAAGATGCTGAGAATTCTTTATCACTTATCGCTTTTAGGTGCCAAAGACCACCCTTTGTATTTACTTTTAAATCCTTGAATGGAAGAAGAGCCTCATCTTGAATAAATTTAGATACACACCTCGCTCCATTGATGCAATTAGATGCAGTTGAACCGTCATTATTAAATATTTTTACATCAAGATCGTTTTCATGATTTTGCGGAGGCAACACCATAATTAACTGATCAAACTCTATATCCGTATTTTTATATAAATTAATAATATCTTCTGAATTTATACTTAGATCAGCGCTTAGTGAGTCAAGGATACCAATAATATTTCCAAGACCAGAATATATGTATAAGTTAGTTACCATTAGAAGTTAAGTTTCTAGAGCGACAATATCTTCAAAACTCTCTTTGCGTTTTATTACTTGAACCTTATCTTTTGTTACAAGCAATTCGATTGGTCTAAGCCTGGAGTTATAGTTAGATGTCATGACAGAACCATAGGCTCCAACATCCATGAAAGCAACATGATCTCCGGGCATAATTTTCAAATTACGATCTTTTGCCAGCACATCTCCTGTTTCACAAACAGGCCCAGCAAGATCATATAAATCTAAATCTGTATTTTGATGATCTACTTCAATGACTTTATGCCAAGCCTCGTATAAAGATGGTCTGATAAGATCATTCATGCCAGCATCAATAATGGCAAACTTTTTTTCTCCAGCTTCTTTAATATATTCAACCTTGGAAACTAAAATTCCGGCGGTTCCTATTACGGACCTGCCGGGTTCTAAAATAATTTTGAAATCTCTTTCTGACAGCAGTTCTTTAACTTTTTCTAGAAGAATTTTAGGACTACCTTCCTCTTCGTCTCTATATTGAATCCCAAGACCTCCGCCTATATCAAGGTATTCAATATTATGTCCATTCTTTGTAAGCTCGTCTGCAATTTCGATGAGATAGTCAACACTCTCTAGTATTAAGTTTTCGTCTGAGATTTGTGAGCCAATATGACTAGCAACAGAAGTGAGTTTAATAGGACCATCAATCTCACATTGGGAGGAGATTTTTAAAACAGATTCTTTATCAAGACCAAATTTGGAAGTCTTGGACCCTGTTTGGATATATTTATGTGAACCGATAGCAATATCAGGATTTACTCTTAAAGCGCAATTAACTTTTTTATTTAGCTCCTTTGAAACTTTAAGAATTCTCTCGAATTCTCCATACGATTCAATATTGATAGATAAAATATCATTTTCAATAGCTAATATAATTTCTTCTTCTGTTTTTGCCACGCCAGAAAATACAATTTTATTTTTATCGGCTCCAGCAAGAAGACATCTTTTAAGCTCATTCCCAGATACGACATCAAAGCCAGAACCAAGATCGGATAATAATTTTAATATATGTAGGTTGGAGTTCGCTTTAACCGCATAGCATATTAGATCACCCTCCCTTTTTTCATTTCGGTAGGATTGAAAATTATCGTTTATAGCCTTCGAAGAATATATAAAAGCAGGAGAGCCATATTCTTTTGTTATTTGAATGACAGGGATATCTTCAACATAAAGCTGGTTATCTTTTGTATCAATAGCTTTCATTGATATATACCTGTTCCATGGAATTATCTGGCAATACCAAAGGCGCCTTATTTCCACATGATATTAAATGAATAACAAACATTAAGAGCAATATTCTGGACATAGCAATCATAACGCTCTTTTTAAGATTAATTTTTTAGCAGAATTTATTTCTTTTTTAACCTGTGAAGGAGCAGTGCCCCCAGTTTGTTTTCTTGATTTAATAGTGATCTCAGGATCTAAATAAGAACTAACATCTTCTTCAATCAATTTAGAGAATTTTCTTAGATCTTTAATTCCCAATTCATATATTTGCTTATCTTTAGATTCAGCGAAGGCTACTATTTTCCCTACTACTTCATGTGCTTGTCTAAAGGGCATATTTTTTTCAACTAGATAATCCGCAAGATCTGTCGCAGTTATTTGCCCTTTAAAACAATCTTGCTTCATTTTCTCCACATTAGGCTTCATACCATCAATGACAATACCGAGTAATGCTAAGCTATTTTCAGAAAAATCTAAGCTATCAAAGATGTATGCTTTATCTTCTTGCATATCTCTGTTGTAAGTTAAAGGAAGGTTCTTCATCAAAGACAGCAAACCCATTAGATTTGCTATAGTTTTTGATGTACCTCCTCTGATTAGCTCTGCCATATCAGGATTTTTCTTCTGAGGCATTATTGAAGAACCTGTACAGACGTCATCGGACAACTCAAGGTAATCAAATTGTTTAGACGACCAAATAATAATTTCTTCACATATTCTTGATAAGTGAATTCCAATAATAGACAGAGAAGAGGCTAGTTCCAATACAAAATCTCTATCACTCACAGCGTCCATAGAATTTCTACTTATTTCACTAAAGCCCAGTTTTTTTGCTAAAAATTTTCTATCAATATTAAATCTAGTGCCAGATAGTGCAGCTGAACCTAAAGGCATAACGTCCATTCTCTTTCTTGCATCAATTAATCTAGAATAATCTCTTGAAAGCATTTCATACCAAGCCATCAGATGGTGGCCTAAAGTCACTGGTTGAGCTATCTGTAGGTGCGTAAATCCTGGAAGCAGCACATCATAATTCTTATCAGCTTGGTCAAGGATGGACTTTTGCAAATAGGTGATGGTTTGCAATATTTCATCAATTCTTATCATCAAAAACAGCCTTAAATCAGTTGCAACCTGATCATTTCTAGATCTACCTGTATGGAGTTTTTTTGCTGATGCGCCTGCAATTTCTGCAAGTCTAGACTCAATATTCATATGCACATCTTCAAGAGCAGGGTCCCATTTAAATTTATTCTCTCTTATTTCGAGCAAGATTTTATTGAGCCCTTTTTTTATTTTTGATAAGTCTTTTGCATTTATAACTTTAGCTTCCTTTAGGATTTCTGCGTAAGCTATAGATCCCTTGATATCTACTCCAAATAAGTTTTTATCTACATCTACAGAAGAAGAAAAGGATTGAGCAAGATCACTTGCACCTGTTTTAAATCTTCCACCCCACAAAGGATTAACTTTCTTTTTCATTGTAGCCATAAGCTTAATCTATCAGATTTATAATCTGATTTGTTGGGTTCAGCTGATTTATAGTATAGAAATGGATTCCTGGAGCACCATTGTCTAATAATGTCTGTGTTAACGATGCAATGTATTCAACACCAAATTTTTTTAGATCTTCTTCATTTTCGAATTTTTCTAGACTATCAATTAGTGAGCTTGGTATCTTAGCTCCGCAGTTTCCAGCCATTCTCTTCAATCCATCCTTGCTCATGATTGGCATAATACCCGGAGTAATTGGTTGCTCTACTCCTAATTTTGCACAATTATCTATAAACCTAAAATAAACATCTGCATCAAAAAAGAATTGTGTGACAGCACCATTTGCTCCTGCAGACACTTTTTCGCAAAAATGCTTGATATCATCTTCTGGACTTTTGGCTTCAGGATGAGTTTCTGGATAAGCCCCAACCTCTATTTCAAAATAGTTATCAAATTTGGTCTGTATAAATTCTATTAAATGTATTGCGTAAGGGAAATCCCCTATAGATCCATAGCCTGAAGGAAGATCTCCTCTTAGAACAACAAGTCTTTTAAACCCATATTCTTTGTATGCTTGGAGAGCTCTAGCAATGGATTCTTTATCGGAACCTATACCAGAAATATGAGGCGCAACAGGTACTTTTGTAGAATCAAATATAGATTTACAAGTATCTAATGTGCCTTGTTGAGTTGATCCTCCTGCGCCAAAAGTAACAGAAAAGTAATCTGCAGGTACAGTTTCAAGTTTTTGCGCTAGAGAAGTTAAATTTTCTAGACCTGAATCTGTCTTTGGTGGGAAAAACTCAAAACTAAATGTTTTGGAGTTTTTAGCCATAAGCCCTCAACTAATATTTATATATTTCTGATTTAAACGGACCTTCTTCCGGTACATTTAAATAGTCTGCTTGCTCAGAAGAAAGTTTGGTCATTACACCACCAAATCCTTCGACCATATAAGCAGCAACTTCTTCATCTAATTTCTTAGGTAAAACTTCAACTTTGATGAGTTCTTGTTTTTTGTCATCATCATTAATTTGAGCAAATTTCTTTTCGTATAAATACATTTGAGCAAGCACTTGGTTTGCAAAAGAACCATCCATAATCCTCGATGGATGGCCTGTAGCATTTCCTAAATTAACCAGCCTCCCTTCAGAGAGGAGAATAAGATAGTCGTCGCTATCCAAGTCTGGAGAATCTCCTGCTTTTGTATCCCTAAATACTTTATGAACTTGAGGTTTAACTTCTTCCCAAGCCCACTCATCTCTCATATATTGAGTATCGATTTCGGTATCAAAGTGACCAATATTACAAATTACCGCCCCTTTCTTAACTGCATTAAGCATTTGCTTGTCGCAAACTTTATAGTTACCTGTGGTAGTTACTACTAGATCAGTATCATCAAGAAGTACTTTATTCATCGATTCATCAGTACCTTTGTTGATTCCATCTAGATATGGAGAGACTACTTCATAACCATCCATGCAAGCTTGCATAGCACAGATAGGATCAACTTCAGTTACTCTTACAATCATTCCTTCTTGCTTGAGGCTTTGAGCAGAACCTTTTCCTACATCACCATAACCTATTACTAAAGCCTTTCTTCCTGCTAGAAACATATCTGTTCCTCGTTTTATGCCGTCATTCAGGCTGTGCCTTGTTCCGTATTTGTTATCATTTTTTGACTTAGTTACAGAATCATTGACATTAATAGCTGGAACTTTTAATTCTCCCTTTTCTATCATTTCATTTAGCCTAAGAACACCGGTTGTAGTTTCTTCAGTAATGCCGTGAATATTTTCAAGAATTTCAGGATATCTATCATGAGCCATAGATGTCAGATCTCCACCATCATCTAAAATCATGTTTGCATCCCAAGGCTTACCATCAGATAAAATAGTTTGTTCTATACACCAATCAAACTCTTCTTCAGTTTGACCTTTCCATGCAAAAACCGGTACGCCAGACTTTGCAATAGCTGCGGCAGCATGATCTTGAGTGGAAAATATATTACAACCCGCCCAGCGCACTTCAGCACCGAGAGCAGTTAGAGTTTCAATAAGTACAGCTGTTTGAATGGTCATATGAATGCACCCAAGTATTTTGGCACCCTTTAATGGCTGTTCATTTCCGTACCTTTCCCTTAATTTCATAAGTGCAGGCATTTCTGATTGTGCTATGACAATCTCTTTTCTTCCCCAATCGGCTAGTTCGATATCCGCTATTTTGTAATCATTACTCATATTTTTATCCTTTTAAAGCTTCAGCTTTGTCTGTTTTTTCCCATGTGAACGCACTTTCTTCTCTTCCAAAGTGACCATAAGCCGCTGTTGATTGGTAGATTGGTCTTTTTAAATCAAGCATTTTAATTAGTTGGCTTGGACGTAAGTCAAAATGCTCTCTTACTAGATCAGCAATTCTATCCTCATCAATTGTTGATGTGCCAAAAGTATTAACACTAATTGAAGTTGGTTCTGCTACACCTATTGCATATGAAACTTGAATTTCGCATCTATCAGCCAGACCTGCAGCAACAATATTTTTCGCTACATATCTTCCTGCATAAGCAGCTGATCTATCGACTTTAGATGGATCTTTTCCTGAAAATGCTCCACCACCATGTCTCGCCATACCACCATAGGTGTCCACTATGATTTTTCTTCCAGTAAGACCACAATCGCCAACAGGTCCACCGATTTCGAAACGACCCGTTGGATTGATATAAAATTTAGTTTTCTCATTTAGCCAGTTTGAAGGAAGAATTGGTTTAATGATTTCTTCCATGACGCCTTCTTTCAAGTCATCTTGAGTAACATCAGGATCATGCTGGGTCGAAAGCACAACAGCCGAAATAGATTCAGGCTTTCCGTCTTCTCCATAAACAAAACTCACTTGGCTTTTTGCATCGGGTCTCAACCAAGACAACTTGTTACTTTTTCTTACAAATGCTTGTTGCTCAACCAATCTGTGGGAATAGGTTATTGGAGCCGGCATTAAAACTTCAGTTTCATTTGTGGCATATCCAAACATGAGCCCTTGATCTCCCGCACCTTGTTCTAAATCTTCCCCTTCTCCTTCATTTACACCCTGAGCAATATCCTGAGATTGTTTTCCTATTGCGTTCAAGACTTCGCAGGTATTTCCATCACATCCTACGTCAATGCTGTCATATCCTATATCTAGAATAACTTTTCTTGTTAAAGCTTCAAGGTCAGGCTCAGAGGCACTTGTTATCTCACCTGCCAATACTACCAAGTTATCTTTAACTAATGTTTCACAGGCAACCCTTGAATTTGGATCATCTTTTAACATAGCATCTAGGACCGCATCAGAAATTTGATCTGCCATTTTATCTGGGTGACCTTCAGAAACTGATTCTGAGGTAAATATTTTATATTCGGACATATTGCCT
>CALJGK010000006.1 GCA_938075195.1 uncultured SAR86 cluster bacterium | reverse complement strand
ATTCATTCATGATTTATATTTATTCCAATTTGTTTACATGTTTCTACAAAGTTTGGAAAAGATGTTTTTACATTCTCACAATCTAGAATTTTAGTTTCACTATCAGACCGAAGAGAACCAATTGTGCTAGCCATAGCTATTCTATGATCTCCAAATGAATTTATTTCTGCAGACTTTAAAACCCCTTCACTTCCTAACCCATAAATCTCTATACCATCTTGACTCAAATGATATTTAACTCCAAAGGCCTCTAATGAATTTGCCATAGCCTGTAATCGATCGCTTTCTTTTGTTCTCAACTCCTTAGCATCTTTCACTTTAGTTACCCCTTCAGCCAAAGCAGCAGCTATAAAAAATGCCGGCATCTCGTCAATCATATTAGCTACGAGATCTGTATTTAGAGTTATCCCTTTGAGATTAGAAGTTTTAACTAAAATATCTGCCGTAGGCTCAAATTCATTAACTTCATTTAGTATTTCAATGTTTGCACCCATATGTCTAAGAGCATGAAGAAACCCTATTCTGGTTTTATTAACTCCTACATTTTTGATCAAAATCTCTGAATCGGGGCTTATTAAAGCAGCAAGAATAAAAAATGAAGCTGAAGAAAAGTCGCCACAAATATTTATATCGACTGGTTTTAAAGTCTCTATTCCTGCAACACTTATAGTCCTTGCAGAGCCAGAATTTGTAATTTCAACCGGTATACCAAATGCATTGAACATCGTCTCAGTATGATTGCGAGTTATAGTTTCTTCTACAATATAAGTTTTTCCCTTGGAAAATAAGCCAGCAAACATTATGCAAGATTTAACCTGAGCGCTGGCAACAGGCAATGTATACTCAATAGATTCAAGAGATTCTGTTGGTAGTATTGATAAGGGTAAAGTTCCATCTTGTGAAGAAGATATTTTTGCACCCATTAATGTCAATGGCTCAACTATCCTTTGCATAGGCCTTGAGGAAAGAGAGCTATCTCCTATTAAAGTTGTAGGAAAATTCTGTGCCGACAAGACACCGGAACATAACCTAATAGATGTACCAGAATTTCCAAAATCTAATGGTGCCACTGGCTGTTTCAAGCCCTTTATACCATTACCTTCTATGTAATAAACTCCATCATTTGAAGATATCTTAACTCCCATCTTACGAAAAACTTCGATCGTAGCCAGACAATCTTCACCTTCCAAGAGTCCTGATATTTCACATCTACCTTCAGATAATGATGCTAGCATTATAGCTCTGTGAGATATCGACTTATCACCAGGAATATCAATCTCTCCTCGCAAGCTTGCACTTTTTTTGACTAAAAAATTCATTTAATTATTTGCCACTGAATTGTCTCTGAGTGTCTTAGTCTTGCTTAAAAAATCTACTAAAGCTTTCTCGTCTTTATTTATTATCAATTCCTTTAATTTGTTTAGACTTTTTTCAAAGTCATTGATTGAGTTAATTATATTTTGATTATTTGAAATCAGAATATCTTTCCACATTATGGGGTCACTTGAAGCTATCCTGGTGTAGTCTTCTAAGCTCCCACCAGAGAAATTAAATGTTTCGTCGTTTAGACTATTAAATAAACTCTCGGTCAAGGCATAAGAAATTACATGCGGTAAATGGCTTGTTTTAGAAAAAATTAAATCATGTTCTTGATAGGAAAGAAGCTTAGTACTCGAACCTAATTGATTCCAGAAATTGATTACTCGGTCTATATCTCCTTGGGAGTTATGTTCATGAGGGGAAATAACAGATACTTTTTTATTAAATAATTCATTATTAGAAAACTCTAAACTACTTTTTTCAGATCCTGCTATGGGATGAGATAAAACAAAGTTGTTTAAAACTTCTTGATAGTCAGTATTTAAGATTTCAAATACATGAGCTTTGGTGCTTAGAGTATCGGTAAAAATAACCTGTTCTTTAGGCAAAAAAGAGAGTGCCGTTTCTAAAGCGTTCCTAAAGGACAATACTGGAACGCAGAAAACTACCAGTAAATCATTCGAATATTCAAAATTATGAATACTATCATTTAGAATGAGATTCTGATTATTTGCCTTTTGTAGTATTTTTGGGTCTTTATCAAATCCATAAACTTGACCTGAGTAAGATGAATTTTTTAGTTTCTTAGCAATAGAGCCTCCAATAAGACCCAGACCAAAAATTAATATGTTTTCAAATTCTTTCAAGCCTATCCTCTAACTCATTGTGAGTTGCAATTTTTCAAGAAATATAAAGTTCTCTTCAGGCAAGCCCACGGAGACCCTCAAAAAATTGGGCATTTTATAAACTCCCAAGGTCCTCACTATTACACCTTGACTTAAAAGCCTATTGAATAATCCTGTAGAGTCTTCCTTGCAATCAAAAGAAATAAAATTTCCTTTGCTTGGTAAGCAATGAAATCCTAGTGACTCAAGACCTTTATATAGGACTTTTTTTTGTTCCAAATTGAGCTGCAAACATTTATTCATGAATTCTTCATCCTCTATAGCTTGCTCTGCAGCAAATAGCGCCAGTGAATTAGCATTGAAGGGCTGTCTTACTCTATTTAAATAATTAGCTACATCTTCGGAAGAAACAGAGTAGCCGATTCTAAAACCAGCAAGCCCGTAAGCCTTTGAAAAGCTTCTACTCATGACCAGATTTGGGTAATTATTTAGGATATCAAAATCTACATCACTATCCTCAAAAGAAGAATAGTCAAAGTAAGCTTGGTCCAAAAGGACAATAATATTTTCGGGGACCTTATCTAAAAATTTTAAAATCTCAGATCTTCCTATAAAGGATCCAGTGGGATTATTTGGATTAGCAATAAAAATTATTTTTGTATTGCTCTTAATAGAATCGAGCATAGCATCAAGGTCATGAGAGAAATTCTTAGCGGGAACCTCAATTCCTTCAGCACCAACTGCTTTAACTACAAGCGGATATACTGCAAAAGCATGTTCAGAATATATTGCACTATCATCAGTGCCCAAGAAACTTCTGGCTATAAATTCAATAATGTCATTTGATCCATTACCAATAGTTACTTGATTGGGTTTTACGCTGAACTTTTTTCCAATTACTTCTTTAAGCTTTGTGGCGTTGCCATCAGGGTATCTATGAGTATTTTTTAAGATATTTTCTATGGATTGCAATACTTTAGGACTGGGACCAACAGGGTTTTCATTGCTTGCCAGCTTGACTGCATTTTTAATGCCCAATTCCCTTTCTAAATCCTCAATAGGCTTACCCGGCTCATAAGGACTAAGATCATTTATACCTTTGTTAACTATTTTTTTTAAATCCATTAGTTATCCTATAGATTTGGGGTAAGAACCAAGCACTTTAACTTCAATCTCCTTGCTAGAAAGGTCCATAAGTAATTGCTTAATTAAGTCTTCTTCTTTGTGGCCATCAAAATCAATAAAAAATGAATACTGCCACTTGTTAATTTTCGATGGCCTATAAGTCAAATGAGATAAATTGATATTTAATTTACTAAAAGGCTCTAATAATGAGTAGAGAGCTCCTTCCTCATTCTTTGTTGTAGCCATTATTGATGTCTTGTCTGCAAGAGTTGGACTTGAGTCAATATTCCCTATAGTTAAGAATCTTGTTGTATTACTTGAGTAGTCCTCAATATTTTTACTAAGAATATCAAGACCATACTTCTTAGCAGCTAAATCTCCAGCTATGGCAACAATATTATTATCATCCGTAACGTTAAGGGCAGCTTGCGCATTACTGCTTACGCTTACTAATTTAACTCCAGGACAATGAGATTCAAGCCAATGTCGGCACTGAGCCAAAGTTTGTTCGTGTGCATGTATTTCAAAACCTTCTTTAGGTAAGGCCTTGTTACGACCAAGAAGATTGTGATGAATTTCCATTTCTATTTCGCCGCAAATGCTTAAATCAAATTCGCTTAAACAATCTAAAGTTAGATTTACAGACCCCTCTGTAGAGTTTTCTATAGGAACAATTCCAAAATCAGAAGATTGATTGGACACAGATTCAAAAACTGATCTTATAGTTGCTTCAGATTTTTTTTCTACTGATTGACCAAACTGGCCCTCTAGTGCAGATTCAGAAAAAGTTCCTTCAGGCCCCAAAAAAGATATAGAGAAAGTCGATTCTGTTGATCTGCAGCTCGATATGATTTCATTAAAAATATTTCTGATTTGCTCCCCCTTAAGAGGACCAAGATTCGAGTCTGAAAGACGACTCAAGATAGATGACTCCCTTGCAGGTTTATATTTATTTTTATCTGTCTTGGCGGTTCCTGCTTGAATTGCTAACTTCGCACGATCATTGACTAGAGAGAGTATCTGATCGTCTATAGAATCAATTTCTTCTCTTATTTTAGATAACTCATCACTTTTGGACATTTCTTTTAACTATGAATTTTTCTTTTCAAAATCGTCCATGAATTCTATCAGGGCTTCTACGGCTTCTTCAGGAAGACCATTATAAATACTAGCTCTCATTCCTCCAACAGACCTGTGACCTTTTAAAGCTAGTAAGCCAGCATTTTTAGACTCGCTCAAGAATTTGGTATCCAAATCATCATTACCTAATAGAAAGGGTACATTCATGATAGATCTATTTTCTTTGTTTATATTGTTTTCATAAAAATTAGAATCATCAATAAATTGATATAGCTTCTTGGCCTTTCTGTTATTTATTTTTCCGATCTCTTCAACTCCACCCAGAGACTTAAGCCATTTAAAGACTTTACCCGCAACATACCAAGCAAATGTAGGAGGAGTATTGGACATGGATTCACCTTCATGAATCAAAGTGTAATTTAATAAATTTGGTGTAATTGATTGAGCATTTCCTAATAAATCTTTTTTAACTATGACAAAACCGAGTCCGGAAGGTCCTATATTTTTTTGAGCACCTCCATATATTAAGGAAAATTTATCGATGTCTATAGGCTCAGATAATATTCCTGAAGAATAATCAGCAACTATCGGAACATTTGAATATTCGATAGATCGCAGACATAATCCGCCAATTGTTTCATTAGGCGTGTAATGAATGTAAGAGGAATCTTCAGATACTGTCCAAGAATTCTGCTCTGGGAAGTAATTAAAATTATTGTCTTCTGAAGATGCTGCAACATTTACATTTGTATATCTTTCAGCTTCTTTCATTGAACGTTTGGCCCAATGTCCACTATTCACATAATCAGCTATCCCATCTTTGGAGGCTAAATTAAGAGGAACTGCAGCGTTTTGCATAGTTGCCCCTCCATGCATAAAGAGGACAGCGTAATCATCTTTTATAGATAATAGGTCTCTGAAATCAGTTTCGGCCTGTTTCGCAATTTCGATAAATTCAGGACTTCTATGGCTAATTTCCATAACGGACAAACCTAACCCGTTCCAATCTAATAATTCTTCTTGAACTTCAAGTAATACACTTTCAGGCATCGTTGCCGGACCTGCACCAAAATTAAATTTTCTGGGCATTATTCATCTCCTATGAACTCTTCACTAATAGGTGCAATGCTTATTAACTTCTCAGAACCTTTTAGTCTTATCACTGTGACACCCTGAGTGTTTCTTCCAATAACATTTACTTCAGATACTTTAGTTCTAACTAGCATGCCTTTATCGGAAATTAACATCAACTCATCCTCATCGGTTACCTGAGCTGCTCCTATAAGTTGACCATTTCTTTCAGAAATCTGCATGGCTATAACTCCCTTAGCGCCTCGTCTTGTTTTTCTAAAGTCTACAGAATTAGAGCGCTTACCAAACCCATTTTCACTTACAGTAAAAATACTTGCTTCTTCTTCAGGAATAATTAGCGCTATTACATGCTGTTCTTTATCTAGCTTAATACCTCTAACGCCTTTTGCCGTTCTGCCCATTGACCTTACTTCTGTTTCAGAGAAATGAGCTGCCTTTCCTGCATTAGTAACTAACATTACAAATTTATTGCCATCCGTTACAGTAGTGCCCACCAACTCGTCTCCCTCTTCTAAAGTAATTGCACGTTTACCGCCTTTTCTTTGATTTTGAAACTCAGTTAAAACTGTCTTTTTGACTGTGCCAGACTTTGTAGCCATCAGAATAAAATGATTATTGTCATATTCATCTACTGGCACCATGCTTGTAATTCTTTCGCCTTCGCTCAGTTGTATAAGATTTACTAACGGTCGTCCTTTAGCAGATCTTCCTGCTGAGGGTATTTCATATACTTTCAACCAATAAACTTGACCTAGATTAGAAAAACACAGAAGTGTTGTATGAGTATTCGCTACCAGTAACTGTTCAACAAAGTCTTCATCTTTTACTGATGCAGCTGTTTTTCCAGTCCCCCCTCTTCTTTGTGCTCTATATTCTTCAAGAGGTTGAGTTTTTGCATAACCTTCATGAGATATGGTCACTACTCTATCTTCCGGAGTGATCAAATCTGCTTCAGTTAGATCTGCTGCAGATTCTTGTATTTGAGTTCTTCTCTCGTCTTTATACTTTTCTTGAACTTCTAGAAGCTCCTCTTTTACGACTTCAACTAACCTTTCTGAATCTCCCAGAATATCCAATAAGTAAGAAATATGATCAATGATTTCTTCATACTCTTTAATCAATTTATCTTGCTCTAAACCAGTTAATCTTTGAAGCCTCATGTCTAGGATTGCTTGGGCCTGTTGTTCTGAAAGTTGATAAGTTTTTCCAATTAAGCCTACAGTTTTATCTGTTACATCAATTTTACAAGCATCTGGTCCAGCTTTTTCAAGCATGGCGATTATCTTTCCAGGCTTCCATTTTTTCGATAATAGTTTTTTTCTAGCCTCAGATCCTTCTTTAGATTTCTTGATCAATTCAATCATCTCATCAATATTAGCAAGGGCTATTGTCAGGCCTTCTAAAATATGACCTCTATCTTTTGCTTTTCTAAGATCAAAGAAAGTTCTTCTGGAAACTACTTCTTTTCTATGGTTAAAAAAGACAGACAGAAGAGTCTTAAGATTTAATAGTTTAGGTTCGTTATCGATTAGAGCGACATTATTTATTCCAAATACAGTTTGCATTTGGGTTTGTGAATAAAGATTATTCAGTACTACATCGGGTATTTGTCCTGATTTGAGCTCAATAACAACTCTTATTCCGTCTTTATCCGACTCATCCCTTATATCTCGAATTCCTTCAAGCTTCTTGTCCCTTGAAAGTTCAGCTATTTTCTCTATCAATCTTGCTTTTACTACCTGATAAGGCATTTCAGTTATTATTATCTTAGCCTTATCTTTTTCTTCATCTTCAAATTCAGTTTTAGCTCTAATTTTTACTCGGCCTCTGCCGGTCTCATAAGCACTCAAAATTCCAGCCTTGCCATTAATAATAGCTCCAGTAGGAAAATCAGGTCCCGGTAAATACTCCATTAATTCAGGAACTGTAATTTCAGGGTTATCTATAAAAGCGAGGCAAGCAGACAAAGTTTCATTAAGATTATGAGGTGCCATATTTGTTGCCATGCCAACAGCTATTCCTGCAGATCCATTGACCAACATATTCGGTATTTTAGTAGGGAAAACTTCTGGCATCATCTCCGTGCCATCATAATTTTCCATATAATCTACAGTCTCCTTTTCTAGATCAGCAAGTAATTCTTGAGTGATGCGAGCCATTCGAACTTCTGTATATCTTTGTGCAGCCGGACCATCTCCATCCATAGAACCAAAATTACCCTGTCCATCAACTAATGGGTATCTCAGTGACCACCATTGAGCCATCCTTACTATAGTTTCGTAAGCAGCCGTGTCTCCATGTGGATGGTATTTACCAATCACATCTCCAACCACTCTTGCCGATTTTTTATGAGGCTTGCCATAATCATTATTTAAAACATGCATAGCGTAAAGCGCTCTGCGATGAACTGGCTTCAAACCGTCCCTAGCATCAGGCAATGCCCTTCCCACAATAACGCTCATAGCGTAATCTAAGTAGGATTGTCTTAGCTCTTTTTCTATATCAATAGGGACTATTTCTCTTGCAGCGATCTCGCCCATAACTTATATCCAGGTAATTAATTTAATAACGAAACGAAGGGTGTTTCCTTCGAATGAAAGATGTTTTTTTTGATGTGGTTTTAGCAGTATCAACTTATGATGATTTTATCATAATTGACCTTAAAAATCGCTGAAAAAAGCTCTTAAAAGATGGTATTTTACGCCTTAAATTCTGAGACAAGAGTTGATACAGTTTCTTTGGCATCTCCAAACAACATTCTTGTGTTAGGCTTAAAGAATAATGGATTCTGAATGCCTGCAAAACCAGAAGCCATTGAGCGCTTAAGGACGAAAACTGTTTTTGAATTATCTACCTCAATGATAGGCATTCCATAAATAGGACTACTCTCATTATCTTTAGCATCAGGATTCACTACATCATTTGCACCGATAACCATACAGACATCTACTGTTTCCATGATTGGGTTTACGTCGTCAGGTTCAACCAATACGTCATATGACACATTGGCCTCAGCAAGCAATACATTCATATGCCCTGGCATTCTTCCAGCTACTGGATGAATTGCATACTTCACTTCAGCTCCATTTGCCTCTAATAACTCCCCTAGCTCCCTAACAGCATGTTGAGCTTGCGCAACTGCCATTCCATAACCTGGCACTATCAGAACGGAAGAAGCTGCTTCTAAAATTAAATAAGCATCTTGTGCTGTAATAGGCTTGACTTCACCTTGCTCTTGAGAAGATTCACTCGATGCATCTGCGACTGCACCGAATCCGCTAAATAAAACATTTGCTAGTGATCTGTTCATTGCCTTACACATAATATTTGTAAGAATTAATCCACTTGCACCCACAAGCGCACCTGCAACTATAAGAACATTATTAAGGATTACGAAACCTGCTGCGCAGGCTGCCAGCCCTGAAAAACTATTAAGTAATGCAATCACTACAGGCATATCTGCGCCGCCAATTGGAATTACAAATAAAATACCCAATAAAAAAGCTAGTGCCAAAAGAAGCATTAAGGTTTGTTCTGCAGAAATAAAACCCTGTATGTAGAGCATATTCGCTCCAACAAGAAGAATAGATAAAACTAAGAGCCCATTTACAAACTGCTGGCCTTTATATAAGAACGGTCTGCCCGAAATAATTTCTGATAACTTTCCATAAGCCACTATGCTACCCGTGAAAGTAATTCCACCTATTAGAACAGTCACAAAGATTGCCCCTAAGAAAGCAGGATTATCAAATGTTCCAGATACGTATTCAGCCGAACCCACTAATAAGCTGGCGATACCGCCAAAGCCATTAAAAATAGCAACCATCTCTGGCATTGAAGTCATTTTTACTTTAGTGGCAGCAAAATATCCAACTATACTTCCAGCAATTAAAGCCCCTGCTATATATCTATAATCAACAATATTTTGATCCAAGAGTGTTATCAAGACTGCTAACAACATGCCAGAGGATGAAAAGGCATTACCTCTTCTGGCTGTATCGGGAGATCCCAACATCTTCAGACCAGCAATAAAAAGAATAGAAGCTGCTATGTAGGAAAGATTGACTAAAATTGTAATATCCATATTTATTTCTTTTTAAACATTCCAAGCATTCTGTTTGTAACGAGATAACCTCCAACAACATTTATAGTGGCAAAAAACACGGCAGCTGTTCCTAAAGTGATAGTCACTATTTCGGATGAACCAGAGGACAAAATTGCTCCCACTAGAGTAATACCAGATATTGCATTAGCACCAGACATTAGAGGAGTATGCAGCGTGGAGGGTACTTTAGTAATAAGTTCTACGCCTAAAAAAATAGATAGAACTAGAATGAATATTAAGAGAATGATCTGACTTTCCATATTATTTATTTTGCTGATTCGTTAACAATGTTGCCTTTGTGGGTAATGACACACCCGCTGAGTATTTCATCTTCTAGATCGAAGTTTATAACTTTATTTTCTTTATCCCAAAACTCTTCAATCATATTATAAAGATTGGAACCAAAAACTTGAGAAGCATCTTTTGCCACCTCTCCAGGTAAGTTAGACATACCTATTATAGTTACACCTTCATGAAAGACATATTCGTCATTTTTTGAGCCTTCTACATTGCCGCCAGTAGAAACAGCCATGTCAACAATTACACTTCCAGGTTGCATAGCTTCTACCATGTCTTGAGTAATAATTCTCGGTGCGGGTCTTCCAAAAACTTGAGCTGTAGTGATAATTACATCCGATTGAGAGCATACTTTTTTCATTCCTTCTTGCTGCATTTTTATTTGCTCTGATGTTAATTCTTTTGCATACCCCTGATCAGTTTCTTCGGTATCGCCTATGTCTATCTTTACAAATTTTGCTCCCAAGGACTTAACTTGTTCTTCTACTACAGGTCTAGTGTCAAAAGCTTCGACTCTGGCACCGAGCCTTTTTGCAGTAGCTATGGCCTGTAAACCCGCCACACCCACACCCACTACGAAAACTCTCGCAGGAGAAATAGTACCTGCAGCTGTCATCATCATTGGAAAAGATTTTGATAGTGTTCTTGAAGACTCTATAACAGCTGAATATCCAGCCAAATTAGCTTGTGAGCTTAACGCATCCATTTTTTGTGCTCTGGTTATTCTAGGTACCAACTCCATGCTAATTGAGCTTATTTCTGCAGAAGCTAAATCAGATACAAGATCTTTTTCATTAAAAGGATCTAAAAAGCTTATGTGAATAGAATCTTTTTTTAGAAATTGAATCTCATCTTTATTGGGTTTATTTAATTTACAAACTACGTCCGCAGAACTAAAGGATGCATTTCTGTCTGTAGAAATTTTTGCGCCGGCTGCAGCATACAATTCGTCTGAAATGAATACGCTTTCTCCCAATCCTGTTTCAATGGATACATCAATTCCTAAATCAATAAATTTTTTAGCGACTTCAGGTAAAATGGTTGCACGTATCTCGTGTGCTTCTTCTTTTGGAAAGAATATTTGCATAATAAGTTTAAATCGGAAATTTTAAAAGAACCTAGTTTAAAGAAAAAAATACACTATGAACATAGAAAATTTAGATCATGATGAAGTTAATAAATTCGATGAAATTGCCTCTAAATGGTGGGATGACTCTGGGGAGTTTAAGCCCCTTCATCAGATCAATCCTTTACGAGTTGGTTTCATTAAAGACAGAGCCGAACTGAAAGGTAAAAAAATTCTAGATGTAGGTTGTGGAGGAGGAATCCTGTCAGAGGCTCTAAGTGAACTAGGAGCAGAAGTGACGGGAATAGATGCATCAGAAAATACCATTGGTGTAGCAAAAGCACATTCTAAAACTGTGAATAGTAATGTTAATTATATTCAAACTACTATCGAACAATTTACAAAAAACAATCCTAACGAAATGTTTGATGTGATTACTTGCCTTGAAATGCTAGAACATGTCCCATCGCCGGGTGTAATCATTGAAACTTGCTCAGATATATTAAGAGATAATGGTGATATATTTTTTTCAACAATCAACAGAAACCCAAGATCTTATCTCTTTGCAGTGATTGGAGCAGAATATATCTTAAATTTACTTCCTAAAGGCACTCATGATTACGAGAAGTTCATTAAACCTTCTGAGCTAGCTGGTTGGATAAGGAATTCTAATTTGACTTCCAAGGAAACAATTGGACTTAGCTATAATCCCATTACAGATAAATATTGGCTCGGAAAGGACATACAAGTGAATTATATGGTTCATGCTAAAAAAGAGGAGTTAAAATAAATTGGAGTTGTTTGCATTTGACTTAGATGGGACATTGCTAGATACCGCTCCAGATTTTTTGAAGGCTGTTAACATTCTCAGAAAAAGGTATAGCATTGAAGAGGCTGACTTTAATGAAGTTAGATCTAGAGTCTCTCAAGGCGCAGCAAGTCTTGCTTCCTATGCCTTAGGGTCTGAAGGTAAATCCTCCGATCAAATAGAATTTCATAGACAAGAATTACTAAGTATTTATGAAGAATGTTGCCTTGATGAAACAGTTTTATTTGATGGTATTGCAGAAGTTTTAAACAAACTTAATAACAAACAAATTAAATGGGGAATTATGACTAATAAACCAAGGCGTTTTGCTGAAGGTATAGTTGAAAATAAACTGTCTGCATTTAATACTCCTTTTCTAATTTGTCCTGATGATGTCGGAGCAAGAAAACCAGATCCCAGTGGAATAATACGTGCACTCGATATATCTGATTCACTTGCAGTCAATAGTATCTATATAGGAGATCACCAAATAGATATCAGTGCAGGAAAGAATGCAGGAACTGCTACTGGTGCAGCTAGTTATGGTTACGTACCCTTAAATGATGAGGTGGATAACTGGGATGCTGATTATATATTTCATGAGCCATTAGAAATATTAAAAATTATCTAATAATGAATTTTAATCTAAATGAAATTTCTACTTCAAATAAGAGTTTAAATGATAAAACCATAGTCATTAGCGGAGCAAGTTCAGGTATAGGCAGACAGGCTGCTAAGAGTTTCTCAGAATTGGGAGCTAATTTAGTGCTCTTGGGGAAAGATCAACATAAACTAGAATCCCTATTTGATGAGATAAAGGCAGAATATTCAAAAGAAGTAATTATTCATCCTCTAGACTTTGAGATGGCTCAAGAAAGTGATTATGAAGTTATTCTACAGGCCATAAAATCAGAATTTCCAAAGATTGATGGACTACTAAATAATGCAGGAATTCTAGGTGAAAAAAAACCTCTTGAACAATTTAATTACTCGACTTGGAGCCGTGTGCTGAAAATTAATCTTGATTCTAGTTTCCTTCTGACTAAGCATTTAATGCCCTTAATGAGAGAGTCAAAAAATGGCTCAATCATATTCACTTCATCTGGTGTGGGTAGAGTGGGTAAGGCCTACTGGGGTGCCTACTCCATTAGTAAATTTGCTACTGAAGGTATGATGCAAATATTATCTGAAGAACTCGAGAATACTTCAAATATTAGGGTTAATTGCATCAATCCAGGTCCTGTAAGGACTGAAATGAGAGAGTCTGCCTACCCAGCTGAAGATCCTGAAAAAAACCCGCTGCCTGCAGAAATCATGAAGCTTTACTCATACTTAATGAGTGATGATAGTCTGGGAATAAATGGGCAATCTATTGACGCTCAAGAGCGTTAATTTCTCCCTTAGTCAGTTCTTTAAAAGCGCCTTGCTTCAGATGAGCTGGTAAAAATAAGTTTCCATATCTGACTCTCTTTAAACGAGAAATTTCTAACCCCTGGCTTTCCCAAAGCCTTCTCACCTCTCTTGATCTTCCTTCCATTAAGACCATCGCAAACCATTGATTTGTATTGCCCTTCCTGCCACCTTGTACGTCTGTAAATTTAGCAAAACCATCTTCAAGTTCCACTCCTTCCATGAGGTTATCTACTATATTTTCTGTAACATGCCCATGCACTCTAGCTACGTATTCCCTTTCAATATTTGAAGAGGGGTGCATTAATTTATTTGCCAAAGTTCCATCATTCGTAAATAAAATTAATCCTGAAGTATTGATATCTAGTCTGCCAATTGAGACCCATCGACCAGACCTTAGTCTGGGTAAGGAATCAAAAATAGTTTTTTTATGATCAGGATCATTCCTTGACGATATCTCTCCCACTTTCTTGTTGTACATGAGGATTCTTTTTTTAGTTGGATCCTTTTTAGAAAGCTTTACTGTTTTACCGTCAATCTCAAATATGTCTCTCTCAGAAACAAACTGTCCTATGGAGGCAAGGGTGCCATTCACGGTCACTTTTTTTTGGGTAATAAGTTTTTCTATTCCCCTTCTTGAGCCGATCCCATGGTCGGCCAGAATCTTATGTATTCTTGCTTTCAAGAATTAATTTAAGGTTTGTGAATTTTCAGCAGAAATTTCTGGCTCTTCAATCGGTAATTCCAATTCTATTGACTCTAAATCAGGCAGCGAAGGAAGCTCGGGCAGTTCCCTGAGATGCTGTAATCCAAAATAGTCTAAGAATTCCTTGGTAGTTGAGTACAGTGATGGCTTCCCAGGAACATCTCTCTGACCAACAATTTTTACCCAGCCTCTTTCCATAAGACCTCTCATCAACTGTGTACCTACGGTCACTCCTCTTATTTCTTCAATTTCGCCTCTTGTGATAGGTTGCTTGTAAGCAATCAAAGATAGAGTTTCAAGAGTTGCTTTAGAAAATCTTTGAGGTTTTTCTTCCCACAGTTTAGCTACATATTCGGATAGAGATTGCTTTACTTGCAATCGATAGCCACTGGCTATTCTCTTGAGTTCGATTCCTCTTTCCATACAATTTTCATCAATTTCATTAAGGGCATTTCTTATTTCATCTTTTGAAGGCTTTGGCTCTTCAAATACTCTGGCCATATCATCGATATTGATTGGCCTAGAGGCAGAAAGAAGTAAGGCTTCTAAAATTTCGCTTAATTTATTTTCCATTAATGTACCTCTTCAATTCCTTTAATATGTATTGGACCAAACTCTTCTGATTGAACAATTTCTATAAGAGAATCTTTTAATAATTCTAATATAGCTAAGAATGTTACCACAACGCCAATTTTTCCTTCTTCTGGTTTAAATAACGAAGTAAATTCTATAAATGATTCACTTTTCATTCTCTCAAGGATTTGACTCATTCTTTCACGAGTCGACAACTCTTCAAAATTAATTAGGTGTGCTTGCGATTGCTCTGCCCTTCTCATGACCTCTGAAAGAGCAATGGTTAGTTCTTCCAGTGGAACATCAATTAAAGGTGTATCTAGAGAAAATTCTGGTAACTTAGCGTGAGCTGCAAATATTTCTCTATCTAATCTTGGAATGGTATCGATTTTTTCTGCTGCTTCTTTATAACGTTGATATTCTTGAAGTCTTTTAATCAACTCTGCTCTAGGGTCCTCTTCTTCAATCTGTTCTTCTGGTCTAGGAAGAAGCATTCTAGATTTAAGCTCAGCCAAATATGCAGCCATGACCAAGTAATCACCAGCCAGTTCGACCTGCATTGACTCCATTAGCTCTATATATGAAGTATATTGTTCTGTAATTTTGGCTACATTTATGTCCAATATATCCAGATTTTGCTTTCTAATTAAATAAAGAAGAAAGTCTAGAGGCCCAGCAAAACTGTCTAATAATATTTCTAACGCATTTGGTGGGACATATAAATCTTCCGGAAGGACAGTTTCTTTTCCTTTTACAGTTGCTAAGAACATCTCCTCTTGACGAGGAGGAGAGGGGTTTTCCTCTTTTTCTTGAGGAGATTTGGTTTTTATTTCAACCATTATGCCAATAACTCATTATTGGGTTTGTATTATAGCTATTATGTAAAAAAACATACAATTATCAACTGCGAATAGCACCAATTGATTCATTCTTAATTTCTTTTTGATCTAGAATTATGGCTACTAAAACTAGAATAATCAAAAAACCTAAACAAATCTTTGCAGGAGCTGCATAATTTCCAAAGAAATCAAACCCTAAGCTAAATGCCGCTGGTCCTATTGCACTTGCAAAGACTGTTAGAGAAGAACTAAAACCACTTATCTCTCCTAAATGTTTAGGCCCAAAAAATCTTATGAAAGTTAAATTTGACAAAACTCCCCATAAACCTCCGCCGACACCAAAACCCAAGGCCAAGGTCCAAAATCCCCAATCATTCTCAAGATTAATGAAGCCTATAGATCCTAGACAAAAGGATAACAACATGATTATCAGAAGAGGTTTTAAGTTTATCTTGTCTGCAAACCAACTTGCTATCAAATTAGAGGTAGTTGAAAAGATTGCAGCAGGAATAAAATAGCTAAAAGCTTCTGCCTGACTTTTTCCTACTTCTTCAAATATAGAAATGATATGAAAAACAATGGCTGTACCAAATAAGGCATGCATACTTAAACTTAAAGAATAAATCCAAAATATGGGATTACGCTTAACTCCCTTTAACGAAAGGCTTTTTGCTTCTTCTTGAATCGCCTCTTCAGAACCAGAATCGATGCCGTCTGCTTTTAGTCCGCAAGATTCAGGATTGTCTCGTATAAAGATAAAGGCCATTAAAGAGAAGCCCATTCCCCCAAAAATGGCTAGTATCCATAAAGATTCTCTCCAGCCATAAAAAGAAATTAAACCTGCCAATAACAAAGGAGCTAAAGAAAAACCCAGGCTGACAAATACATTTCTTATACCCCCAACTAATCCTCTTTTTTTAACAAACCAAAGTAAAAGAACATTTCTGGAACAGCTCGTTAAGACGCCTTGACCAAAAAATCGAACTCCAAAATAACCTATCATTATAAGAACAAAGCTCATAAAAACAGATCCGCCCAATTGCTCACTAAAGACATCTACAAAACTAATATAAACAATCATTAAAGACAGGGCTATTGAAGCAACCGTGATCATCACTCTTCCGCCATAAACGTCATACCATCTTCCTGCACGAGCGAGAAATAACGAAGACCCTATAGTGCCTAGCAAATAAGCTAGAGATAATTCCGTTCGAGAGAGTCCTAAAACTTCGATAAATGAGTCTGTGAAGACTGCCAATCCCATTGTCTGACCAGGAATGCTAAAGAGAATACCTAAAGTACTAAATATCCATATCACCCAGCCATAAAAGAAAGGGGTTTTATTTGGTCTAAAAGGCCAATTAACAGAAATCATTACTATTTCCTTATAAAAATAATTACATTAATAATTAAATGAATTTGAATTTAACTAAAGGTAGTGTCGAAGGTTACTGAGAATAGCGATTTGTAATAGGATAACGCCTATCCTTACCAAAACCTCTTGAAGTGATTTTTACTCCCAAAGGAGCTTGACGTCTTTTATATTCACTAACATCTATTAATCGGATAACTCTTTTTACAACAGCATCTTCAAAACCTTTAGATACTATTTCTTTTCTACTCAGATCTTGCTCTACATAAAGTTCTATAATCCTGTCCAATACTTCATAATCAGGCAAGCTATCGCTATCCTGTTGGTCTGGAGCCAATTCAGCACTTGGAGGTCTATCTATAATTCTTTCAGGGATAACTGAAGAAACTGTATTTCTATATCTAGACAGTTGATAAACCAAAATTTTTGGTACATCCTTGAGAACGCCAAAACCTCCGGCTGTATCTCCATAAAGTGTTGAATAGCCAACGGCTGTTTCACTTTTATTGCCTGTTGTCAGAACTAATTCGCCAGATTTATTTGATAAAGCCATCAATAAAACACCTCGACATCTAGATTGAAGGTTTTCTTCTGTTACATCAGGATCCTGTCCTTTAAATTCTTCTTCAAGTTCTTTGCAAAAAGATTCATAGATATCTCCAATTGGTAGCACCGAATGCTTAATTCCAAGATTTTCAGCTAATTTATTTGCATCTTTAACACTCATATCTGAAGTAAACTTGAATGGCATCATAAAAGTTCTTACTTTATCAGGACCTATAGCATCTGCAGCAATCGCGGCAGTCAAGGCAGAGTCTATTCCGCCAGATGAACCTATGAGCACTCCTGGAAAATTATTCTTAAGAATATAGTCTCTAGCTCCTAAGACAAGAGCTTCGTATACATCTGATATTTCATTTTCAGTAGGAATTTCTTCTTTATTTAGTACTTTCAAGTCAGTACCGTCCTCACTAAAAAACTCTATTGTTTTTTTATCTGCTTGGAATTTTGAAAGTTCCATGACCTGATTTCCTTGACCATCCATGACCATGGATGTGCCATCAAACACAAGCTCATCTTGCCCCCCTACCTGATTAGCATAGATGATTGGCAAATTATATTTTAACGCATGATCAGAAATTAGAGCTTTTCTCTCAGAGATTTTTTGTAAATGGAAAGGTGAAGCATTGATATTCAAAATTAAATTTGCTCCTCCTTCAAAAGCCTGATCTATTGCCTTGTTATGCCAAATATCTTCACAAACTGTAAGGGCAACTTTGGTTTGATTAACTTCAAAAATACCCGGGTCAGTTCCGGGAGCAAAATATCTTTTTTCATCAAAAACTTCATAGTTTGGAAGTTCTTGTTTTCTATATTCAAGAATTATCGAATTGTCATGCAGCACGCCGGCGCAATTATATACAGAATCTCCCTCTTTCTTTGGATATCCAATAACAACATAGCTTTCAGGTTTTAACAGACTGAGTTCCTTGATGGCATCGTATGCAGAATTGAGCAGATCATCTCTGAGTATTAAGTCTTCAGGTGGATATCCAGTAATAAACATTTCAGTAAATAAATAGATATCGTGATTACCATGAGCGGAAAATAGACCTTCAATAGCATTTGTAGCTAATTCAAGATTTCCTTTGATGTCACCAACTATAGGGTTTTCTTGAATGATTCCTACCTTGATATTATTTTGGACCATCTTTATGAACTTATGATTTATTTGTTAAAGTATTTTGAAATGCGCATTGATTGAGAAACGATATATTAACACTTTCATCCTTTAATCTGTTTAGAATGTATGTAGAATGCTGTTCCGTTTATATTTTTATTATGCAAAAGACAAGTGATTTAAGAATTTCTGGCAGGCAGGAAGTGATTTCTGCATCTACACTATTATCTGACCAGCCGATATCAGAAAAATCTTCTGAGACCGTTTTTAATGCCAGACAGTCATTTTCAGACGTAATTTATAAGAAAGATAAAAGATTAGCTGTTGTAGTCGGTCCCTGTTCTATCCACGATACGGATGCTGCAATGGAATATGCAAATTTGCTAATGAAAGAAAAAGCCGATCTTGCAGATCATCTTTTGATAATCATGAGAGTCTACTTTGAAAAACCTAGAACAACTGTAGGCTGGAAAGGTTTAATCAATGACCCTGATTTAGATAACTCTTTTAATATAGATAAAGGCCTGTCTATCTCCAGACAACTCTTAAGAGATATAAATGATTTGGGTATGCCTGCAGGAACTGAATTCTTAGATGTGATTACCCCTCAATATCTCGCTGATCTAATATCCTGGGGAGCGATAGGTGCAAGAACAACTGAGAGCCAAGTCCATAGAGAACTTGCGTCAGGTTCTTCCTGCCCAATTGGATTTAAAAATGCTACCAATGGAGGAATTCAAGTTGCTGCCGATGCTATTGGTTCTGCTTTACATCCTCATAAATTTTTGTCGGTAACAAAAGATGGGAGAGCAGCTATATTTTCATCATCTGGTAATAAGGATTGTCACGTGATACTCAGAGGCGGAACAGTTCCAAATTATCAAAAGGAATTCATAGAGGAAACTTCAGAAATTCTAAATAAAAATAATCTGGAAGAATCGATAATGGTCGATATGAGCCATGGTAATAGCAGTAAGCAACACAAAAAACAGATCGAAGTATGCCAAAATATAGCAGAACAGATTATATTAGGTGAAGAAAGAATAACTGGTGTAATGATTGAGAGTAACCTTGAAGAAGGCAATCAAAAAGCTGATGATCTTTCTCAATTAGTTTATGGTCAGAGTATTACAGATGCTTGTATCAACTGGCAAGATACTAAGAATTGTTTGCATGAACTCGCAGAAGCGGTTAGTAGAAGAAATAATTAATACAATTTTATTGTTTAGATTTGGATATTAAATTAATCTAGATTGTTACAGACATGTCCGATTCAAAATTATCTTTCTCAAAAGAAATAGCCTCTACCCTAGGCTTGGAAGAAGCGATATTGCTTGAGTATTTCAAAACAAGTGAAGAACAACAAAACCCAGCCTCTTTTAATCAAATATGTTCAGATCTGACCTTTTGGCCGAGTCAAAAAATAAAAGATCTTCTGAATAATTTAATAAAAGTTGGTTTGGTTTCAGAAGTTTTAGTAGATAACTCAGCACATTTTTCATCCAAAAAATTTAATGAGAAGGTTTTGTTTCATGGAGATAATAAATGGATACCGGATAAAGAAGTCCTAGATCAGATTATCGAATATGGTATTCCTGAAGATTTTGCAAATTTACAGATTGATGACTTTAAAAAATTAAGAGATGAAAAAAACGAAACAATTTCTAATTGGGGAATAAAATTTCTTAGGTTTGTCATAAAGAAATGGAGACACAAAGAGATAGAGGATAATAAAAAGAAAAAAACTAAACCTATTAATAAAGAGTGGATTCCTGATGATGATGCGAGAGATATACTTGTTCGGTCAGGAATAACTGAAGATTTTATAAACAAAGAAATACCTGAATTTGTTTTATATTGGACAGAGCGAAAAGAAGAATCAGATATATGGAATAGTAAGTTTATTGCCCACATAAGAAGACAATGGGGAAGATTCAAGGATGTGAAAGAAAAAGATGATCTACCGACAAAAATGTCTTCAGATTGGCATCCTAATAATGATTTCTTTGATGTTCTTGAACTTACAGATATTCCCAAAGAGTTTGCTGAGGCTTCGAAGCCTGAATTCATCATGTACTGGAAAGAAACAGGACAATCCCTTACATCTTGGAATAGTAAATTTCTTCAGCATGTTAAATTCCATTGGGAAAAAACAAATAAAGGTCAAACCCCCCAGATATCTAGACAAATAGACAGGCGCATTGAATCAAGTTGGAAAATTCAAGAGGAGAATATTGAGACTTCTAAAAAACTTGATACAGAAACTATCCAAGAAAATCTTAGAAGACTTAAAGAAAAGCATCATATCTAGTTCCTCATAGAGTATTTTAGTGTTATAGTGAGGTATAACACCTAAATTATATGAAAATTAAACAAACATACAAAACCGCTGCAATATGTGCTGTCTTCTTAACAGTCTGGATGATCTCTGGAAGCTTGGTCGAAGAAGAAAATTTTGCGAAGAGTGACTCATCTTTAGATACATTATCTTCAGTAACAATTTTAAATAGTAAAGCCATCGATAAATCTAAAATTCTTAAATCAAGCGGATTTACAGAAGCCGATAAGTTTGTTCAAGTTAGAGCCGAATTAAGTGGTAGAGTTATATCAAGACCGGCAAAGCAAGGCGATTTCGTAGAGAAAGGTGATCTCATATGCCAACTTTATATTGCTGGAAGAGAAGCTTATCCAAAAATTGTGGCCCCTTTCTCTGGTTATCTCGAAAGTCTGAAAGTAGATGAAGGAGACTTTCTTAATACAGGAGCAGTTTGTGCATCTTTAATAGATCCAGACCCCATGTTATTGGTTGCAGATATAGCGGAAAAGGATATAGCTCAAATTCAGTTGGGTTCTGAGGCTTCAGCTAAATTGATATCAGGAAGATTGATAACAGGCAACGTTTCTTTTATTGCTTCATCAGCTGATAAAAATACAAGAACTTTTAGGGTTGAAATAAGTGTTGATAATAAAGATAGATCAATAAGAGACGGTGTTTCAGCTGAGATTTATATCAAAGGGAAAGAGGAACCAGCGCATAGAATATCTCCAGCTATTTTAGCATTGAATGATCAAGGAAAATTAGGTATTAGGACGGTTACTTCTGACAACACAGTTGAGTTTACAGAAATCAACATCTTAGAAGATACGAATAACGGTATGTGGGTATCTGGATTGGGCAAAGAAGCCAGAATCATTACTCTGGGTCAAGAATATGTATTTAAAGGACAGACAGTGAACGTCAAAGAAACTTTTTCTCCTGAAGCATGAAAAATTTTATTAGTGGCGCTATAAAGAAGAGTAGGACTTCCTTAAGTATACTGGTCCTATTAGGACTTTCAGGGGTATTTGCACTCAATTATCTCCCTAAGGCAACAGAGCCTGATGTAAATTTTCCAGGAGCTTTTGTGGGAGTTTTTTACGAAGGGGTTTCACCAGAAGATTCAGAAAGGTTATTGGCAAAACCACTCGAAGATGCCTTAAGAACAATATCCGGAGTCACCAAAATAACCTCTAATTCTACAACTGGCTATGCTGGTGTGATTATAGAGTTTGATCAAGACGTTGACTTAGATGAAGCTCTAGATGATGTCAGAATCAAGGTAGATGAAGCCAGAGCAGAACTACCTCTTGATGCGAGAGAACCAACAATACGAGAATTTACTACTTCCGATAATCCAGTTTTAACTATAAGTGTTGCAAGTGAAGTTCTTCCGCAAAGAGTTCTTGTTAATCTTACTCAAGATCTACAAGATCTAATTGAAACTCACCCCAATGTCTTAGAGGCTGAACTTAATGGCGTGCCTGAAGATCTCATTGAAGCAATCGTTGATAAAAGTAAACTAGAGTCCTACGGTATATCCATGAATCAGCTTTACCAAGCTGTATCCAATAACAATCGTGTAATCCCTGCAGGTTTTCAAGATACAGGAAGTGGAAGATTCGCGGTTAATGTGCCTAGTGTGTTCTCAGACTTGGAAGATATAGAATCATTACCCATCAAAGTCTCAGGAAACTCTGTAGTTACACTAAAAGATGTTGCAGATGTTAGCCTAACCTTTAAGGACAGAGGTGGCTATTCTCGAATTAATGGTCAGCAATCTCTTTCAATAGATGTTAAAAAACGTTTAGGTACAAACATAATAGACACTGTCACTGATATAAGAGTACTTGTAGAGAAAGCTGCTGAAGATTTTCCTGAAGGGGTAGAAGTTAATTTCGTTCGTGATGATTCTGCATTCGCGTTAACTATGATCTCGGAACTACAAGGCAATGTATTAACCTCGATAGCTTTGGTTATGATTGTTGTTTTGGCCGCCCTCGGTTTTAGAACTTCTATGCTTGTAGGAATGGCTATTCCATTCTCTTACTTATTCGCACTTTCAGTTTTATACATTTTGGATAAAGAATTTAATTTTATGGTTATGTTCGGAATGCTTATATCTATGGGTATGACCATAGACGGTTCCATAGTAGTCACAGAATATGCAGATAGAAAACTAGCTGAAGGAATGAATAGAGTAGATGCTTATACAGCAGCTGCTACAAGAATGTTTTGGCCTGTTCTATCCTCAACCACAACTACTCTTATAGCCTTTACACCTTTAATGTTCATGCCTGGATTTGGTGCGTTTATAAGAGATATGCCCATAACGGTTTTCTGTGTCCTTGTGGGATCACTAATATACTCACTCATTTTTGCTCCTATATTGGGTGCTATGTTTGGCGGCTTGGCAAAGCAATCTGAAGAAGAAGTTAACAATACCCGTTTACTCGAGTCATCTGATCCGCTTAGCTTGAGTGGCGCTTCAGGAGTGTACGCAAGAAAAATCAATCAATATTTAGATACTCCAGGGCAAACGATCACCATCATATTAGGAGCTATTGTTCTTTGTATCGGTTTATGGATGCAACACGGAAAAGGGATAGTGTACTTTCCTACAGTCGCTCCTCAATTTGCAGAAGTTGATATTCTCGCAAGGGGCAACTTAGCCGTTGATGAGATTAGAGATATTGCAGTTGATGCTGAACAAAAAATTATAGAGATTGAAGAAATAGAAATGCTTTCGGTCTGGTCAAACTCAGGTGGTAGTGGAAGAAGTCAACGTGGTGGCTCTCCTGATAGAGTCGGAGGAATGTTTATAGATTTCTGGGCAGAAGACGATGCCGTATCAGACTTAGATGGATTCCAAATTATGGACTTGCTTCGAGAACAATTTGTAGACACTTCAGGTTACATCGTGCAAGTTGAAGCCGAGGAAGGAGGCCCGCCAATCGGAAAACCTCTTCAATTAAGTGTGAGAGGTGACAATGAACAAGAAATTGTTTTAGCAATACAGAAAATAAGAAGATTTGTTGAAAGTATTGGTAGTTTTATAGAAATTGAAGACACTACTGTTACTAGAGGAATAGAATGGGAACTCGAAATTAATAGAACTAAAGCAGCGCAATATGGTGCAGGGCTAAGTGATGTTGGTGCTGCCGTTCAGATGGTAACAAATGGTATTAAGGTAGGTGAATACCGTCCATTAAATTTAGACAGAGAAGTTGATATTAGAATTAGATTCCCTAAATCTGAAAGAAATATAGATCAATTAGGTAACTTAAATGTGCAAACCCAGAAAGGCTTAGTGCCTGTAAGCAGCTTTGTAGAAACCAATATCAAGCCAGGTACAAAAAGTATAAGTAGGCAAGATGGGAAGAGAGTTCATACTTTAGCAGCCAGAACCGTCGAAGGCGCCATACCATCAGTGCAGATCAAGAAAGTTAAAGAGTGGCTAAAAACAGCAGATCTAGGAAAAAATGTAATCGTAGGATTCGATGGTTTTGATAAATACAATCAAGAGGCTGCTGAATACCTAGTCTTGGGTTTTATAGGAATGTTATTTGTTATGTTGATAGTCTTGGTAGCCCAATTCAATAGTTTCTATCAAGCCAATATAGTCTTGTCAGCGATACTTCTATCTTTTGGAGGAGTATTTATATCGTTATTAGTTCTAGATAGATCATTTAGTACCCTGCAAACAGGTATAAGTTGTGTGGCACTGGCAGGAATTGTTGTGAATAATAATATTGTACTCATTGATACTTTTAATTTACTAAAAAGAAATAATCCTGGATCATCTACTAAATCAGTAGCGCTTAGAAGTGCTATTTTAAGATTAAGGCCGGTGTTCCTAACGTCCTTCACGACGATTGCAGGCCTTTTACCAATTGCATTAGGCTACAGTATTGATTTGATTGATAGAACTGTAAAAACAGGATCATATATCACGAGTTTTTGGGAACAAATGGCAGCATCTCTAGTGGTTGGATTAACTGTTGCGACTATCTTAACTTTAGTAGTCACTCCATGTGCTCTTGCTCTCTCTGATGATATGCGATCTTTGCCTAAGAGAGTTGGAAGACTTTTTATGAAGCCTGTTTTAGCTATTTATAGCTTCAGAAAAGCCAACTGAGCAAGTAGAACTATCTAATGATAACTATTATAAGTTATCATGTTTCGTCATTTTAAAAGGACTTATATCCAGTTATAAACTAATGAAGGAATATGCATGACCAGCAAATTAAAAAATTTTATTTTTATCCTTGCCCTACTTTCTCTCCCTATTTTCACTGAGGAGCTGCAAGAAGTAATTGTTCTAGAAAAGAAACTATCTAGCTTAAATGGCTGGTCTAGTAATCAATCTATTTCTTCAATAAACAAAGAGGAATTAAATAACCTTGATGCGCAGCATCCTAAACAGATTTTCAGAAGATCTCCGGGGGTTTGGATAAGCCGAGGTTCCGGCCAGGAGCATTTGACTGCGATTAGATCCCCTGTTCTATCAGGTCCAGGTGCATGTGGTTCTTTCCTAGTTCTTGAGGATGGTCTTCCTATTAGGCCAACTGGCTTTTGTAACGTGAATGGTTTATTTGAAACATTTTTTGAAATGGCTTCAGGAGTAGAAACTATTACTGGTCCTGCAAGCTCTAGGTATGGAGCCAATGCCATGCATGGAGTAATTAATGTACTTTCAAATCCAATTAACTCAGACAGTAAACTTTATACAAATATAGGGCCTAATAACTATAAGAACTTTAAAGTAAGAGCAGGTAATAAAAAGGACTGGAGCCTTGATGGTTTCTTTGCAAATAATGATGGCTTCAGGAATGATTCTGGATATGACCAGCAAAAAATTAAGATTCAATCAAATTTCACAATCTCTTCTTGGGATGCCACACTTAAGGCTACCTTAACTAACCTCAATCAAGAGACTGCAGGTTATATCAATGGACTTGATTCTTACAAAGATGAAGATTTCAGTAAAAGAAATTTTAATACTGATGCCTACCGTGACGCTAATTCTCAAAGGCTTTCTGTAAGATTTAAAAAAGAATCTAAAAATTCCCTCTTCTCCATTACTCCCTATGTAAGAAATAATGATATGAAATTTTTTCAACATTTTCTTCCCGGGACACCTTTAGAAGAAAATAATCATCGAAGCATGGGTATTGTGATTCAACAAATTTCAGATAAACAGTCCTATAGCTTTGTGAGAGGACTACAAATAGACCTTGCGAAAGCCGAACTTACAGAAACTCAAAGAGATGCTTTAACCACAAGCTCGGCTTTTAACAATGCAACCAGACCAAAAGGGAAACACTACGACTACGAAGTTGATTCATTTGTTTATGCTTTTTTTGGAGGAATAGAAGATCTTTACCTCAATGAAAGTCTTAATTTCTTTGCCGATGCTAGGGCTGAATTTATAGAATATGAATACTCTAATAGGATGATAAGTGGCAATACTAGAGAGGATGGAACCAAATGTGGATTTGGAGGGTGTTACTACAATCGACCTTCAGATAGAACTGATGATTTTAATGAAGTAAGCGCAAGAATGGGCTTAGTAACCAACTATGAAAATATAAATTATTTCCTTCAAGTGAGTTTAGGCTTCAGACCACCACAAATAAATGAAGCATATAGGTTACAAAAAAAACAAACTGTTAGTGATCTTGATGCAGAAACTTTAACGATGTATGAATTGGGTAGTAAATTTAATTTAAAAACAATTAATGGATCTATAAGCCTATATCAAAGCAAAAAGAAGAATTCTATTTTTAGAGATTCTGAAAACTTTATTGTGGATAACGGCAAAACTGATCACGAAGGTGTCGAGTTAAGCCTTCAATGGAATATGAACCCTTCCAATAAAATTACTTCCAATATTACTTATGGAAATCATAAATACGACTTCGAGACTGATACCAGCATGAGAGAAAAGATAAGAATTGGAAACCGAATAGATACTGCACCGAAATTAATGGCAAATTTAATATGGGATATAACTCTTAATGATAACTCCGCCATGGCTTTCGAAATGGAACATATGGGTTCATACTTTACTGATGCAGCTAACTTACATGAATATGATGGTCATACTTTATATCATGCTCGGTTTAATAAAGAACTATCGAGCTCTACGAAGTATTATCTAAGGATGGATAATATTTTTGATAAAGCTTATGCTGAAAGAGCAGATTTTAATGCCTTTGGTGGTGATAGATACTTCCCAGGTCTTCCTAGAGAAGTATATATTGGCTTAGAATATACTTTTTAAATAAGAATCAATGAATAAAAAAGTAGAAATAAACTTTGAAAGTGCCTTGGGTGACTTGGAGTCAATAGTAGAGGAGTTAGAGTCGGGCGATCTAAGTCTAGAAAACTCTCTAAAATCTTTTGAAAAAGGAATCAAGCTTGCAAGGCAATGCCAAGAAAAGCTTTCTCAAGCAGAATTACAAGTTCAAAAATTAATTGAAGAAGATGGAGAACTCAAAACTACTCCATTGAAAGATGTCTGAATTTGAAAGTCTCTTAAATTCATATAAATCTAGAATCAATAAACAATTGGAGAGTTTACTTCCAAGAGATGATTCGATTCTTTCATCGGCCATGCGTTATTCTGTTCTCAACGGAGGAAAGAGACTGAGGCCCATACTTGTTTATATGACTAGCGAGTTAGGGAATACTAAAAATGATTCACTAGACACCTTAGCAGGGGCTATAGAATTAATTCACTGCTACTCACTAATCCATGACGACTTACCTTCTATGGATAATGATGACCTTAGAAGAGGAAATCCTACTACTCATAAAAAATATGATGAAGCTACTGCCATACTGGCCGGGGATGCACTGCAACCACTTGCCTTTGAACTTTTATCGCAAATAGATGCTCCAGATCAATCAAAACTAGCCATTATTAATAATATAGCCAATGCTTGTGGTCATTTGGGTATGGTGGGTGGGCAAATTAAAGACATTCATTCAGATGACATTGAAGATGTCGAAGCCTTAGATCTGATGCATTCTCAAAAAACAGGAAGATTAATTCAAACTTCTTTAGAAACAACAGCCATATTATGTGGACTAAGTGCCAATGAAGTATCGATGCTTAGCGAATACGGATCTAAAATTGGGTTAGCTTTTCAAATTCAAGACGACATTATTGATATTGAATCACCCTCTTATATCAGCGGTAAAGATCAAGGATCTGACATAGGCCAAGATAAGATTACTTATCCAGCTATAGCTGGTTTGGAAGAGTCTAAAATTAGAGCAAAAGAATTGGCCAGTGAAGCGAAAAAAATACTTCAACCATTATCAAAAAATGCTGATAATCTACTCAAATTAGCTGAGTATGTAGTCTCTAGAGAAACCTAAATTGTGAAAATTTTTCAATCCATTCCCACAGATCATCCTATGTCTGAAATTCTTAAAGATATTGAGACGCCCTGTGATATAAGAAAACTTACACCCTCGCAAATACCACAATTAGCTGATGAGCTCAGGGAATTCCTTCTTTACTCAGTAGGAAGAACTGGCGGTCATTTTGGAGCTGGATTAGGCGTAATTGAACTAACTCTAGCACTGCATTATAAGTTTGATACTCCGCATGACAGAATAGTTTGGGATGTGGGTCATCAAACTTATCCTCATAAGATAATAACTGGAAGGCGAGAGGCGATGGAGAGCATGCGCCAGAATAATGGTCTTGCTCCTTTTCCTGTTCGATCTGAAAGTGACTATGATACTTTTGGTGTAGGTCACTCAAGCACTTCGATCAGTGCAGCACTCGGCATGATCACCGCAGCCGAAAAGAAGAATGAAAAAAGGCATGTCACAGCAGTGATTGGTGATGGAGCACTTACGGCTGGTATGGCCTATGAAGCTTTAGCACATGCCGGATCCATAGATAAAAACCTATTAGTCATCCTAAATGATAACCAAATGTCTATTTCCGAAAATATAGGCGGACTTAGGAATTACCTCACTAGAATTTGGGCAAGTAAAACTTACAACAGAATAAGAGAAAGTGGAAAGAGTGTCTTGACCTATCTACCAGGAGCTAAAGAGTTCGCCAGAAAAGCTGAGATACATGCAAAAGGCATGGTTGCACCTGGTTCTCTTTTCGAAGAACTGGGCTTTGAGTATTTTGGTCCAGTTGATGGACATGATTCTAAAAATCTAATCAACATATTAGAAAACTTAAAAAATATTAACGGCCCAAAATTTCTTCATGTCATTACGACAAAGGGGAAAGGCTTCGCTCAAGCTGAGGATGATCCTGTAGGATTCCATGCTATCAACAAAATAAAAACAGAGGATCTGCCTACGAATGATAAGAAAAAATCAACACTTCCTTCGTACTCTAAAATATTTGGAGAGTGGCTGTCCTTTAAGGCCGCCAAAGATGAAAATCTTGTTGCTATAACACCTGCAATGGGAGAAGGATCTGGTATGAATAATTTTTCTAAAGAATTCCCTGATCGATTCTATGACGTAGCAATCGCCGAACAACATAGTGTAACTTTTGCAGCCGGTTTAGCCTGCGAAGGCTTAAAGCCTGTAGTGGCAATCTATAGTACATTCCTCCAAAGAGCTTATGACCAATTAATACATGATGTGGCTCTACAAAATTTAGATGTCCTATTTGCAATTGATAGGGCTGGATTAGTTGGTCTTGATGGGGCCACTCATCAAGGCGCTTTTGACCTTTCTTTTATCAGATGTATTCCAAATATGGTCATTATGGCTCCCTCCGATGAAGCAATGGCCTGGAAGATGTTCAATAGCGGCTATGAGTATCCAGGTCCAGTTGCTGTTAGATATCCTAGAGGTATTGGTACTGGAGCTTCTTATGAAAAAACTGAACATACTATTGAAATAGGTAAGAGCAAAACGGTTCTTACTTCAGATAATAAAGAGGTCGTAATCTTATTTTTTGGAAATCTATTCGATTCTGCAATTCAAGCAGGTAAGGAAATGAGTGCCAGAGTCGTAGATATGAGATTTATCAAACCAATTGACGAAGAGCTAATCCAAGAAATTAGTGATGACTATAAATTAATTGTGACACTTGAAGATAATGTTGTTGCAGGTGGAGCCGGATCAGCAGTCAATGAAATGCTTTTAAGGATTAATACGAATTCTAAAATCTTAAATATAGGTCTACCTGACGAATTTATAGAGCATGGAGATCAGGAACAGCAAAAAGTTATTAATGGACTAGATGGTGAGGGTATTACTAAATCTATTAGAAAAAAACTAGCCTTAGTCTGATCCTTTTAACATGTGTCCCATTTGCTTCGACTTAACCTCAAGATAACTCTTATTCTCTTTTGTAGGTAGAGTTTCTATCGCTATTCTCTCAGAAACTTGAATACCAGCATCTTCTAAACCTTTTATCTTGGCAGGATTATTTGTCATTAAACGAACGGATGAAACTCCCACCGAAGACAACATCTCTTTGCAATAGGAATAATCCCTTTCATCTGCTGCAAAGCCAAGTTTTTCATTTGCCTCTACAGTGTTAAGTCCTTCATCTTGAAGTTCATAGGCTCTAATTTTGTTAACAAGACCAATCCCTCTGCCTTCTTGAGCCATGTAAATAACAATTCCCCTTCCCTCTGAAGCTATGCGCTCTAAGGCCATCGCCAATTGTGGACCACAGTCGCATCTCAAGCTGAATAAAGCATCACCGGTAAGACACTGAGAGTGTATTCTTAGAAGAGATTCGTTAGCGAGATCTCCAAGGTATATTAGTAAATGTTCTTCACCTTTTTCCTCATCTTCAAATCCTATGACAGAGAAGTCAGCCCAAGGTGTAGGGAGTTTTGCTTTAGCTTTTTTTTGAATTGCCATAAATTTAAGATGCGTATTCTACTTCAGAAAAGTTAAATTTCAGCTAAAAATTAAAGATAAGAAAATAAGTGCTATAGCTGCAAAAAAACCTGCTAACACATCATCTATCATTACATAAAATGCGCCATGTTTTTTATCTAAAAGTTTTATTCCAAATGGTTTCCAAATGTCAAAAACTCTAAAGATAAGGAATGCCAAAAATAGCCAGACTATCCCGGTATTAAGAAAAGGAAGAGGAATACATGCAATCCACATACCTACAAATTCATCCCATACAAAACTACCAGGATCATTCTCCGCCTCAACAGTCCTTGGATAGATATATAAACCAACAAAAAAAGAGAACAGAATGAATAGAAGAAAAGAAGCACTATAAATCCAAGAAACTAAAAGACTTTCAATAAAGAAATAATAGATAAGAAGAGCGAATAAACTGCCAACAGTGCCTGGGGCGATGGGAGATAACCCAGAACCTAGTCCTAGTGAAATCCAAGAAAGTGGATTTTTAAGATTCATATTTAGAAATGTTGATATCCAGAGTTAAAGTCTATTTTCTCATTTGATTCATTATATAAAACTAATTCTCTAGAAGAGTTAGTAGTGCCGATTTGTGTAATTGGAATATTCAGTTCTTTACCAATCGTTAATATCTTATCAAGGTTAGATTTGTCCGCAGTAAAACACAGTTCATAATCATCGCCCGAATTAACAATCTCAATAGTCTTATCAGAAACAGGAGTCGGAATTTTTTCAAAGTAAACATCTGCACCTACTTCACTAGAAATGCATATTAAATTTAGATCTTGCAGTAAACCATCTGAAATATCTATGGCCGCACTAGCTAGACTATTTAATTCTAATCCAAGATCAATTCTTGCCTTAGGGCAAAGATAGGAATCAATATTTTCTTTATTCAACATAGTATTATTTTCTAATTCTTTTAAACCTAAATAAGCCCTACCAATTTCACCGCTTACTAGTACTAATTGGTCTTCTTTTGCATTTGATCTCAGAATAGATTTCCCTGCTTCAACAGTTCCCATCACTTGAACAGTTATTGAAAGCGTCCCTTTTGTAGTATCTCCCCCAATGAGAGGAATCCGATATTCATCAGAAAATTTACTTAACCCTATAGAAAAATCCCTTATCCAAGCTTCGTTTGCATCCGGTAAAGTTAGAGCTAAAGAATACCAAGCCGGATGAGCACCAGAAGCAGCTATATCGCTTAGAGCTACTACACATGATCTGTAGGCAATATCACTTGCCGACATAGTCTTTAAAAAATGAACACCTTCTATAGAGGTATCTAAGGAATTAACTAAATGATCATTTTTATTAGATGAAATGACTGAAGCATCATCACCAATTGAAACTTCTACATTGTGCTCGGCCAAGAAGGCCGAGCCAATGTTAGAAAAGTATTTTTGAATTAATAAATGTTCGTCCAAGGTTTTTTCCTTAGACAATCTTTTATTACTCAGGGATAGACTCAAATAAGCCAGTAGCTCCCATTCCACCACCAACGCACATGGTAACTATTCCATATTTACCGCCACTACGTCTAAGCTCTCTGGTTAAGTGACCTACTTGCCTTGAACCTGTCATTCCAAATGGATGTCCGATTGCTATCGAACCGCCATTTACATTTAATTTATCAGATGGAAGACCTAGTTTATCTCTTATATAGACAACTTGAGAAGCAAAAGCTTCATTCAATTCCCAAAGATCAATATCATCGACTGTTAGGCCGGCTGATTCTAGTAATTTTGGAATTGAAAAGACTGGACCTATGCCCATCTCATCAGGCTGACATCCTACAGTAGTAAATCCTCTGAAATAAGCTAAAGGCTTAAGTCCTAGCTCATTAGCTTTTTCTTCGCTCATGATTAGAGTAACGGAAGCACCGTCTGATAGTTGCGAAGAGTTACCGGCTGTTACAGAACCACCCTCAGGGTTAAATACTGGATTAAGACTAGAAAGACCATCTAAAGTTGTTTCTGGCCTATTGCAATCATCTCCTGCAACTGTGACATCAACTTCTTTTTCTGCACCAGTTTCTTTATTCTTAAGGATCATCTTTGTGTCCATAGGAATAATCTCATCATCATAAAGTCCAGCATCTTGAGCAGCTGCACATCTTTGTTGACTAGATAACGCATATTCATCTTGAGCTTCTCGTGAAACATTGTATCTATCAGCGACAGCTTCTGCTGTAGTACCCATAGCATGATAAATACCAGGTGCTTCTTCTGCGAGTTTGTCATTAACATACATATGCATGTTTGTGTGACCTTGCGAAGTGCTTATTGATTCAACTCCTCCAGCAATAATGCAATCGTAAAATCCACTTTGAATTTGAGTTGCTGCCATGGCGATAGAATTCAGGCCTGAAGAGCAATAACGATTGATGGTGACTCCACCTGTTTCAATCGGAAGATTTGAAAGTACAGCAACATTTCTTGCAATGTTATGACCTTGAGCTCCTTCTGGATTACCACAACCTAAAATAATATCTTCAACCATAGAAGCATCAACTTTAGGATTTCTTTCTAAAAGTGCATTTACTACATGAGCTGTCATGTTATCTGCACGAGTGTTATTGAACCCACCGCGGAAAGATTTCGCTAGGCCTGTTCTTACACTATCAACTATTACTGCATTACGCATATATTCTCCTTTTTATATGAATTTTTAATAAATTCGGGCCTGAAATGTTAGGTCACTGTCAATTATTAAGCAAGTTAATTTATAGACAAAAAACTACATATTTGTGAAGATAATATCTTCAGAATCGACGGGTAAAACCACTAGTGTCCCATCTTCTGCCAAGATCCAATCTTTACGTATTTCATCGACTCCTCTTATAAAGATAAGCTCAGTGAGGTAATTCCTGGGAGCTGGAGTTAAATGATAAAACACTAATTGTTTTACTTGAGCTGTATTAGCTATCTCTGCAGCTTCAATTAATGTTGTGTGATAAGTCTTTATATCGGCCATGACCTTTGCTCGCAACATAGCTCCATTTTCTTTAGAGAAATTTTCAATAACCTCGACCATATGATTAGCTTGAGCTTCATGAAAAAGAACATCAACATTCATAGAGTTGTCTATAACGCTTTGTGCATAGGACGTGTCTCCTGTGATTACTAAGGACCTGCCTTTGTATTCGAACTTGAAACCAAGAGAGGGCTCAATAGGCTCATGAATGACCTTAAAAGCTGTTATCTTAAGATCTCCAGTATCTACAATTATAGGATTATTTAAATCAATCGTTTGGGTATTAAAACCAGCATATATTTTGGGGGCTATGTCATCTCCATGATGTTCATGTCTAAAACCATAATCTGGTCCATAAGCCATTTCGATCCCCTTTGTCACTCGCTCTACTCCTTCAGGACCGAAAACCTTTAATTTATCTTTTCTGCCTGCCATTATCCAAGCACCTTGATGCAAATTTGGAAGATCAGAAATATGATCTGAATGAAGATGGGTTAAGAGAACTGCATTAATGTCACCAAAATTTATATTCCAGCTTTGTAAATTAGAGGCGCTTCCATCTCCGATATCGACAACAAACATATCTTCACCGGCCTTAACTAGCATACAAGTTTCAGCTCTTCCTGGACTGGGTATAGGAGATCTCGAACCACAAACAGCAACACTTAAGGCATCTTCTTTAGGTAAATTATCAGAAGCATTAAACATTCCTGAGACAACTAAAGACATGATACGATCTTGAACTGAGGGAACTTGAATAATGACAAATGAAGTGATCCCAAGAATAATTGCGACAAGGGAGCATTTGAGTATAAGTTTCATTTATTAATTGTACCAAATAGGAGAGGACCAGGCTCTTTCCTGAATTGTCACCGGTATATCTGATCTTGGCTTCTCTTTATCTCGGATAGCATCCCAAGTTGACCATCTGCAAGTAGGGTTCTCAAGAACACGTGCATAATAAAAAGCTTCTTGACCATTAATAAACTCTGGATCTTGCCAAAATGTCTTGATTTCTGGGTTACCCTTTTCACGACTGATCGAACAGTCATCAATATTAACCGTAGCGCCGTTATCGGGACATCGATCGGTTTGAGAATTAACACTCTGGCCGTCAGAACAAGCCACATCATATACTTTCTCTTGCTGTTCTCCTTTGTCTATCCATCCTTTGATTATTTGAACTCTTTGCAGTGGTGCTCCAAGTGGGTCTGAAATAGCCCAGACAAGAAACTTGGGGCTTTTACCTCTTTCTTGAATTATATCTCCCCCCATAGGAATATTTTTAGAATAGGCTTTCTGAATAAGATCAGGATCAGCTAATGTTGAATTCTCAAAATTGTAACCTGCAAAAAAACGAACTTTAATTCTAGGTCCGCTAGTGCCAAAAGTTTCTTTGCGTCGAAATGCGTCATAAATTGACTCTCGAGAGTTTTCTTCAGCCCATACTCCTGCAAGCCCTGAAGATCCAAATCTAATGAGACGTGTTCCAACATTTAGGTAACTCTCACCTCCTATTTCACTTACTGTTTGGGGTCTAAAAGTCTTTGATATAAATCCATACAACCCTCTAAAAGGAACTGAACCTCTTAGATATGGCTCTCCATCTAAAAGTCCAATCTTAGAAAAGTGAGTTTCTTCGTCGAAAGAACCGCCTCCTACGTGAGTATCACTAGATCCTATAATCCCAAATTTGAAGGGATTAGATATCCCCTGCTCTGAGAGAGTCAGTCCTCTCAAGTAAGCATCCCTTACATAACTCCCATTTAAGTTACTTAAAATCTTTTCTCCCGGATGGTTCATAGGGGCCTCAAAAGCAGCCCACTCATCATTTTTAGATAGAAATGGATGAGTCTCAGAAGTTCCTTTAGCTTGAGTTATTTCAACCAAAGGTTCATTGCGCAATCTTTTATTTACATAAGCTTCATCTATTGGCCCACCATTGTAATCAGTCATGGAAAAAGCAGCACCGCCAGAGATATTTGAATTATGAGGAATAGCCAAACTTTCTGTACCTTCTTCTCTTCGCATATCCATCCAATTCCATAATTTTTCTGGATCTTGACTATCCAGTCTTGAAAAAATTCTATCTGGTAAATTTTTGGTATCTTTAAAGATGACGTTCCTATGAAGATATCTATCATATAGATCAACACTAGATGTAAATTCGTAACCAGCAAACGTTGTAAAGATTCCAGGTTTGTAAGCATCATCTGCTGCTTTTATAGTTTTTTGCCATGTAGAGTTAGCAACTTTGTCTACAAGATTCCTGTCTAAACTGCCCTCCTGATAACTGTCATTTACCGCTCTAGCAAAGGCTCTAAAAAGAGTTGATCTTTTTAAAATTGAAAAAATACTCTTGCTTACTGTCTTGTTTAAGTCATGTATTGGTTCAGAAAAATCATATTTTGAAAACTCCGAGCTAGTATCAGCAGCTTCTTTTATGATCCCCATAAAAAAAGCATGATCTGTAACGGCATAAAAATCTAGTGGCTTTTTAAGTTGTATTTCATAACCAGTTGGATGAGGGATGGCCTCACCTTGAGCAAATCTATACGCATCAGATGGAGAGGCTATCGTGCCAAAAGTATAAGCATCAAAAGAATTAGAAGTATGAACATGTAGATCACCAAAATAAGCATTTCTATCTGGATTTGGTTCTGGTTTGTACTGGATCGTACTTTTTTGATCTTCCAGAGCAGACAAATTATTTACTTCTTTCGGTTCATACGTTTCGGAACAGGCACCCATCATCAAAAGAAAAGATACCAACATGATATTTTGTTTTTTCATTATTCACTCCCCAAATAAAGTATAGGTAATAATCAAAGATGTCTAAAGGAGAAAAAATGTCATTGTTCTGACAAGACCATATGTTAGAAATAAAGAAATATGAATGAGGTGATTGTTCTAATTAAAGCCCAAGAACAGCTTTAGCCATAATATTTCTTTGAATTTCATTGCTCCCTCCGTAGATGGTGGTCGCTCTCAAATTTTGATATTTACCAGCAATAGATCTAAAAGTTTCATCTCCAATAGCCGATTCATTGGTTCCGAAGCTTGTATCTTGAAACGGAATACCATAATAACCAATCACATCAAGGGTTAACTCAGAAATTTCTTGTTCAAGATCAGTTGCCAAAGTTTTCATCATTGAAGATTCAGGGCCTGGGCTATCGCCCTCTCTTATTGAGCTTAAAATTCTTAAGGAAGTATATTGAATAGCTTGGGCCTTAATTTCCAATTCAGCCACCTTAACCAAGCAGGGATTAATAAAATTTTTATCATTATGAGTAAGAGCGATTTTATCAATTAACCTTCTTATAAATTCTATATCAGATAGACTTTTTGAACCTCCTACGCCACCACTTCTCTCAAATTCTAATAAATATTTTGCTACAGACCATCCATCATTTTCCTCTCCTATCCGGTCCTTCACATTAGCTATAGCATCAGTAAAAACGACTTGATTAAAATCATGATCTTGCGCCATAGTTAAAATTGGCTCTACTTTCACTCCGGGTTGGTCCATATCTAACATTAAGAATGTAATGCCTTGCTGTTTTTTACCAGAATTGTCAGTTCTTACTAAGCAAAATATTTTATTCGCTAGATGAGCATGGGTTGTCCAAATTTTTGTGCCATTAATTATGTATTGATCTCCTTGCCTAACAGCCCTGCACTGCAAGCTGGCTAGATCTGAACCTGCACCTGGTTCGCTATAGCCCTGACACCAGTAGTCTTCTCCGCTAATAATTCTTGGTATGTAATAATCTTTTTGTTCCTTAGTACCTCGGCCTAATAATAAGGGCCCTATCATTGCTAGTCCCATAGGTATTAAGTTGGGTGCTCCTGCTTTTGCACACTCAGATGAAAAAATATATTTTTGTGTTTCCGTCCAATTTGTTCCACCATATTCTTCAGGCCAAGATGGGACCAGCCACCCTTTCTTCACTAGTTTAGATTGCCACTCCATGGCAACATCTTTCTCTGTAAAGACTGCTGAAGTATGTTTTGCTGCGCTGACAAGATCGGCTGTCAGTTCTGAATCTAAGAAGCCTTTAACCTCTTCTTTAAATAAGACTTCTGCTTCCGAAAAATTTAGATTCATTTATTTATTTTATATTTACTATCCTTGTGCCTATATTGCCGCCGGCTAATAAATCTACAAATCCTTGGGGAGCTTGATCTAGTCCGTCCAATTCGTCTGTTAAGACTTTTAGTTTGCCAGATTCAATCCATCCGATTAAATTATCGGTCGCTTCCTCATACCTTTCGGCATAATCAAATACTAGAAATCCTTGCATCCTAATACTTTTATTTACCAGTAACCCGGGTATTCCTTTTGGTCCTGGTTCAGGGGTGCTTGTGTCATATTGCGAAACAACTCCACAACAAGCTATGCGGCCTCCAGAATTTAATCTAAATAATGCTGAGCCTAAAATCATGCCTCCAGTATTATCAAAGTAGACATCTACTCCCTTTGGAGTAGCTTCTTTGAGATTCTGCCTAAAATTAGCATCTTTATAATTAACCGCAGCATCAAATCCTAAATCTTCAATCAATCTTTTGCATTTCTCATCACTTCCACAAACACCCACAACATTACAGCCTTGAATTTTCGCAATTTGTCCGACCATATGGCCAACTGATCCGGCCGCTGCTGAAATCATTACAGTCTCTCCTGGTTGCGGCTGTCCTACATCAAGTAAACCAAAATAAGCCGTCAATCCATTAATACCTAAAGGACCTAAATAGAGGGAAGGATCTATTGCCTCTCTGAGCAGTGTCAGTGATTCAGGTTTTTGAATTGAATATTCCTGCCAGCCTGTTTGAGTGAGTACATTTCTACCAACAGGAAAATTACTATCATTACTTTCAATAATTTCGCCAATACCCGTGCAGTTCATAACAATGCCTGTTTTAGGGGCACCTGCATAACTTGCACTACCCTGAAGCCCTGCCCTTGTTCCTGCAGTTATTGCAAATGAAAGAGTTTTTACCAACACCTCATCTGTTTTGACTTGAGGCATATCTGACTCGACTAATTTATAGTTACTTTCTTCTAATTTTCCTTCCGGAAGACTGTTTATTAAGACTTGTTTATTTTGCATTGATTAAACTTATATCAAATTCATTACTAATTAAACTTTTTTCCAAGAAGTATTTCTTCAAAAATACTAATTTTGAGTTCCATTGCTTCCTGCCTGGAAAGCATTTGATTTTCTCTCAGCTCTACCCAGTACCCAGCAGAGTTCATAGATGTTAAGAGAATTTGAATATTTTCTTTTAGGTCATTTATCTCTGGAAGCCATTTATACAAAAGACCCTTCATATGTTTTTGGTTTCGTTCGTAATTTTTCTGTAGAAGTCTATATTTCCATTTATTTGCCACGGTGGCCCTATAAAATTGTAAGTTTGCATCAAAGATATCAGCCTCGAGTTCGATAAGGTCTTTTATTCTTTTTGCAATATTTCCTGTGGACTTAGTATTCTTAATTTTTTTTTCGTAAGTGGCTCTAACTTTCTCATCCATTTTTGAAAAGAGAGTCTCCTTGTCTTGAGCTTGTCTAAATACAGTTCTAATACCTAGACTTGCTTCATCTGCTACTTGCTGAGCTGTCGGTTCAAGTATCCCTGATTGAATAAGATTCATCATGGCATCCACAATAATATTTTGGCTTGTAAGACTTCTGAGCCTTCTTCCATCTTGATCTAATTTTTTTATTTGCTGAGGATTTTGCATTAGACAAAGATAAACTACTGGCATACTATATGTCAATTAAAAAAGGGAGAACTTATTATGGAAGTAAAAAATGCTGTAATGCCTAATGAAGCACAGTTAAAAGAGTTTAATGAGCAATCAGAAGATAAACCAATTTTTATGGTAAATCTGCTTAAATTTAAGGATAAGGCTCAATATCCAGATAAGAGAGAAACAGACCTAACCGGTGAAGAGGCATATGCCATTTATGGTGAAGAAGTTACAGGACACTTAGCTAAAGTAGGAGGAAAACCTATATTTGGAGGTAATGTAGATCGATTAATGTTGGGTGAAGTAGAAGATCTCTGGGATAAAGTTGCCATAGCCATGTACCCTTCCAGAAAAGCGATGTTAGAAATGATCATGGACCCTAGTTACATAGAGAGTGCTCAACACAGAGTTGCTGGTTTGGAAGGTCAATTGAATATAGAAACTTCTGTTGAAGATATATATAAAAATTCTTAAATGTTATCTAAAGAAAAAATTACCCTTATAGGCGCCCCTCCCTCACCTTACACAAGAAAAATGATTGCTCTATTAAGATATAGACACATTCCTTATGAAATTATCTGGGGGAACCCTGGAGAACTTTTAGACAGTGGTGGTGCATTTGCAGAGCTTGGCATTGAACCCCCTAAGCCTGTTCTACTTCCAACCTTCCTTATGAGAGATGATCAAGGCGAAATTAAGACAGTCACTGACTCAACGCCTATTATCAGAAGGCTTGAGAAAGAATTTGAAGGAAGAAGCGTAGTACCAGAAGATCCCGCTCTTTGTTTCTTAAATTATCTACTGGAAGATTTTGGAGATGAGTGGGTCACTAAATATATGTTTCATTACAGATGGCACTTCGAAGAAGATGCTGATAATGCTTCATCTATTTTACCTTTGAATCATAAAGTTGATCTGCAAGAAGATGTTTGGAAGCTATTTAAAGAAGGTATCGGTTCAAGACAAATCGAAAGGTTATGGGTGGTTGGATCAAATGATATTACTGCTCCAATTATTGAAAATAGTTACAAGCGTTTTCTTGGAATAATGCAGATCCATCTTAGTAATCTACCTTTTCTATTCGGACAAAGGCCAAGTTCTGCGGACTTTGCTATTTATGGCCAACTTACCCAATTAATAGGACTTGACCCTACATCTAGAGCAATCGCACATGAAGAATCTCTAAGGACTGTAGCGTGGATAAATAGCATGGAAGATCTATCAGGAATAAATCCCGATAAAAGTACTTGGGAAAATTTTGAATCTCTGCCTGGGAGCATGAAATCTCTTTTGAAAGAAATAGGACATGTTTATGTGCCCGCACTTTTAGCAAATAGCGAAGCATTAAAAAATGGCGATGAAACATGGGAAACTGAAATAGATGGATCGACTTGGAGTCAAAAAACCTTTAATTATCAAGGAAAGTGTCTCCAGTGGATCAATCAAGAATTTTATGCTTTATCAGAGCTAGATCAAAAAAGATTGCTGGATCTATTTGAGGGAACAGGTTGCGAAAAATTATTGATCAAGAAAAAATAAATATGAAGATATTAAGAACACCAGATGAGAGATTCGATGGGATAACTGATTTTCCTTACAAACCACATTATACTAATATCCAAACTAAAGATGGTTCAGATTTACGAATACATCATATAGATGAAGGGCCTAGAGATGGACCTATTTTGCTAGCAATGCATGGCCAACCAGTGTGGTGTTACCTTTATTCAAAGATGATACCTTTCTTAACGGAAGCAGGGATAAGAGTCATCGCTCCAGATTTACCTGGTTATGGAAAATCTGACAAGCCTGCTTCAAGAGAAAACTATAGCTATCAGAATCAAGTGGATTGGATGGTTGATTGGCTTAATGCCAATGATTTTCAAAACATAACCTACTTTGGACAAGACTGGGGTGGTTTAATCGGATTGAGAATAGTGGCTAGGGAATCTGATAGATTCTCAAAAGTTTCGATGGGAAACACAGGGCTTCCTTATAATCCTGAGGTGCCTGATGAGGTTATTGAAGAAGTAAAGGCCTTTAGAGAAAGTAATGTAAAACTTCATCCAATGTCGATGGCGAAACAAGTCAGTCAAATGGATAGCGGAAAAACTCATCCTAGCTTGAAGTTCATGTACTGGCAGAAATTTTGTTGGGATACTGAAGACTTACCCATAGGTTTTATTCAATCTATGCAAATGGATAAGAGATCTATTGTCTCTGTAGTTTTAAATTATATTTTTATACTACTAGGAAAATATAGTGCATCTCCTTTTAAATCGTATATTGCGAAAGCTTTTGAAGCTCCGTTTCCAGATCCAAGTTATAAGATGGGACCAAGAGCAATGCCGAGTCATGTGCCTACACTGCCTGATCAATCTTTAGAAGAACAAAGAAAAGCAAGAGAGTTTTTCTCTACTTGGGATAAACCTTTTCTTAGTGTCTTTGCGGGAGATGACCCAGTAACAAATGCAATTGAAAAAGATGTACTAGCGATGTGCCCAAATGCAAAGAGTGCTCCTCATATTGGAGGTGGCCACTTCTATCAATGGACAAGACCTAAAGAATTATCAGACCTATTAATCAACTTTATTAAGGAGAACTAATGAACAGAGTAACGGAACATACGGGATCAAAATATCCAATAATTCAAGCGCCAATGGGATGGATAGCAAGGAGTCAGCTGGCTTCTGCTGTTTGTAATGCAGGTGGCTTTGGTGTTATTGAAACTTCTTCTGGAGAAGTCGATAACTGTAAAGCAGAGATAGAAAAGATGTCTGAATTAACAGATCAGCCATTTGGAGTAAACCTGCCCCTCCTCTTCTTGAGAGATGAAAGTATGGTTGAATTTTGTGTGCAGCATGGTGTGAAGTTTGTAACCACTTCTGCAGGAGACCCCTCAAAGTACATTGATATCCTTAAATATGCAGGCATAACCGTATATCACGCTGTTCCAAGTGTTGAAGGTGCTCTAAAAGCAGCAAACTGCGGCGTTGACGGATTAGTCGTAGAAGGCACAGAAGGTGGCGGCTTCAAAAGTCCTGAAGAAGTGGGATTATTTGTTCTGATACAAGCTATAAGAAAAGAAATTGATCTTCCGATTATTGCTGCTGGAGGTATAGCAGATGGTGCAGGCATGGCAGCAGCCTTTGCTGTTGGAGCAGAAGGAATACAAATGGGAACTCGATTTGTATCTAGTAAAGAAAGTCCGGTGCACGAAAACTTTAAGAATCAGATATTTGAATCTTCAATAAATGGAACATGGATTTTGAATAAAACCTCTAAGCCTGTCATAAGAGCCTTAAGAACAGACTTCACTAAAGACATTTTAGAAGCAGGAGAAATGGACATGTCAGCAATGGGTAAAATACAGGATCTCTACTTTGGGGGAGACATGAATGCAGCACCTGCCCTGTCGGGTCAATCTGTAGGATTAATTGATGGCGTAAAATCTGCTGAAGAAATTATCCAAGATACTATAAAAGAGTTTAATGAGACATGTTCTAAACTAGGAGCATTGAGTCTGTAAAAATGTTTAATTTTAATTTGCTGCCCTCCCCTGCGGATAACGTCTATCGAGGCAATAAGATTTCTTTATGGTTTTTTATTGCCTTCGTCTGCCTGATGACTTGGAGATCTATCATCCATATGCTCTTCGAAAAAATTGGCATGCACGATATAGCAAATTTGGTTGTTTTAACTGGTGATCCAAATCCCATGCCACTTATGTATATGTTCTTTTCTTTATGGGGCTTTGCTCAGCTGATTTTCTGCGGAGTTTGTTGGATAGTTATTCTTAGATATAAATCTTTAATACCTTTGATGTTCGTATTTTGGTTAATTGAATGGTCGGGAAGGCTTTTCTTATACCCACTCATAGGTAGAGCAACAGTAGACACTGGTATTTATTCAACCGGCAATACACCAGGAGTTGAAGGCGCTCCCTATGTCACCATTCTGTTGGTGATTTTTTTAATACTTTCATTAAGAGAAAAAAAGTAGGATAAATTATGAAACAATTACAAAGCTTAAAATCTGATCTTCATCAGTCACGAATTGTCTTGGAGCAACTAGGAGAAGATATTCAGGATGGTGAAGTCCTTCTGCAAGTAGAGAAATTTTCATTTACTGCCAACAATGTAACTTATGGAGTTGCGGGCGATAGCATAGGTTATTGGAATTTTTTTCCAGCTATCAATAACCCTGAAAACACATGGGGCTGTATACCGGTCTGGGGTTTTGCTGAAGTCATAATGTCGAATAATCCTGAAATAGAGCATGGTGAAAGAATATTTGGTTATTTTCCCCCTGCTAACTTTTTAATTGTTAATCCTATAAAAGTTTCTCCTGCGTCTTTTAGTGATGGCAAAAAGCACCGTAAAGAATTACCGCCTGTCTACAACAACTATGTAAGGCTAAATGCTGAAACAGGCTACGATCAATCCATGGATGATATAAGGGCATTACTGTTCCCTCTTCATATCACTGCATTTTGTTTATGTGATGCTCTAAAAGAGCAATCTTATGATGGTGCATCTCAGGTTCTTATAGTCAGTGCTTCAAGTAAAACAGCCATAGGTCTTGCTCAAGGTTTAGCTGAAACTGATGATTCACCAAAAATTATTGGGTTAACATCAAGCAGCAACATTCAATTTGTCGAAAGCCTAGGATGTTATGACCAAGTAATATCCTATGATGATTTAGGTAGCATAAATAATGCTCCTTCAGTAATGGTTGATATGTCGGGTAACCAAGAAGTTTTATCTGCAGTCCAAAATAAATTGAAAGGAGATTTACTGAAGTGTCTAACTGTAGGTATGACACATTGGGATAAGGGTGGATCGGTGGATGAAGCACTTGCCCAAGCTGAGTTACAAGATAGAACAGAATTCTTTTTTGCACCCGCCCACATACAAAAGCGAATAGGAGATTGGGGCCAGGAAGGCTATGCAGAAAAAACGAATGCATTTATGTCTGATCGAGCAGAACAAAGTAATGATTGGATGCAAATCAAAAAGATTAAGGGATTAGATAATTTTTCTGAAACCTACAAAGAAGTGGTTGCAGGAAATATTAACCCTAATGAGGGAATCATAGTTGAAGTTTATGATGCGTAAAAAGCTGACTTACTTTTTACCAGTACTTTTAATTTCTGGATTCTTAATCTGGGAATACAAAGTAAATATTCTTATCTGGTCCATCCCAAAGATAGCCTATTTCATAATGCCTATACAAGAAAACATCCCAACTTCTTGGTCTAAAGGTCCAGAGGTTGCTTCACAAGATGATAGGCCAAACATAATCTTAATTTTAGCCGATGATATGGGTTACAACGATATATCCATGCATAACGGAGGGGCAGCTGACGGAACCCTTCAGACTCCTCATATTGATTCATTAGCAAAAAGCGGTATTTTATTTTCAAGAGGTTATGCAGCAAATGCAACTTGCGCTCCTTCTAGAGCTTCAATAATGACTGGAAAATACCCTACAAGATTTGGATACGAATTTACTCCTGTTCCTGCTACGGGCAGATTAATAATGCAATGGCTGGCGGACGAGGATGATGCAGAATTAAGAGCAAGGATTGATCGAGAAGTAGCAGCGAACATACCTCCTTATATGGAACAAGGTATGCCCACCGAACAAATTACGGTTGCAGAACTTTTACGAGATGCAGGATATTACACTGGCCATATAGGAAAATGGCATCTTGGTAATGCCTATGGCATGGATCCTCTCAGTCAAGGCTTTCAAGACTCTCTGCAAATGATGGGGCCACTGTATTTACCGGAGGATCATCCAGATGTCGTTAATGCTAAGTTCAATACTAGGATTGACAGGATGATTTGGGGTATTGGGCAATATTCAGCTAACTTTAATGGGGGCGATCTATTCGCACCCGATAAATATCTTACAGATTACTATACTGACGAAGCATTAAAGGTAATTGAGAATAATAAAAATAGGCCCTTTTTCTTATATTTAAGCCACTGGGCAATTCATAATCCACTCCAGGCTTTAAGAAGCGATGTTGAGCAAATGAGTCATATGTCTGGTCATAATCTTCAGGTTTATTCAGGAATGATAGCTGCGCTTGATAGAAGCGTAGGAAAAGTTGTACAGAAATTGAAGGATTTAGATATTTATGGAAAAACCTTAATCATTTTTACCAGTGATAATGGTGGAGCTAATTATATTGAGTTGGATGATATAAATAAGCCCTACAGAGGTTGGAAAATAAGTTTTTTTGAAGGTGGAATTAGAGTTCCTTATATTGTTAGCTGGCCTGATGAAATAGATCCAGGACAAAATTCAGACAGTGCAGTCCATCACTTTGATATTTTACCTACCATTACCTCAGCGGCAGGAATCAAATTACCTATTGAGACTGACCTAGATGGAGTAAATTTACTCCCTCACATAAACAAAGAAGTTACTACCCAACCTCATAAAACCCTTTTTTGGAGATCTGGTAATCATCAATCGGTTCTCCACGAAGACTGGAAATATATTGTTAGCAAAAAGGAAAATTTCCGCTGGTTGTTTGATACTTCAGTCGACCAGGAAGAAAAAGATAATCTCATAGAAAGCCACCCTGAAAAAGCCAGATTGCTTGAAGGACTCTTAGTTAAATTCAACTCTGAACAAAGCGATCCTATGTTTCCTTCAGCATATGAGGTTCCAATAATGCTAGATAAGTATGATGGACAGGATTATGAGGAAGCAGATGAATATATTTACTGGTCCAATTAAGATCTAAATACACTATGAACCCATTAGGTAAAAAAGCTCATATCCCTTGGTGGCTCACTTTAATTATCTTTACGGAAGTATGGCCTATGTTTTTAGGTTCTTATTGGGCCCTAAGTGATCCAACTTTCTTTGGAAGCAGATGAAAATATAAGGAATTACCTTTCTAAAAAGGTTGCTGTCTATAAATTCATCATTCTATATACTAAGTTTTCTAAATTTATGGAGGAGAAATGAAAACACAAATAACTGAACTTTTTGGAATAGAACATCCCATCATCCAAGGTGGAATGCATTTTGTTGGTTTTGCAGAACTGGCAGCTGCCGTATCAAACGCAGGTGGTCTTGGAATAATTACAGGTCTCACTCA
>CALJGK010000005.1 GCA_938075195.1 uncultured SAR86 cluster bacterium | reverse complement strand
TACAAGATATACGAATTCTTATAACTTTGATCATGGTGCTCAATTTTTTACGGCTAGATCACCTGAATTCAAGGACTTTCTTAAACCTCTCATTAAATCGGGTGTAATTGATAATTGGAAAGCAAGATTGATAGAAGTTAGTAGTAATACAATTATCAATCGTCAGCAATGGGATAGTGAGCATCCTCGTTATGTCGGAGTACCTTCAATGAGTTCTATCGGCAAATATTTATCAAAAAATCTAGATATAAAACTTAATACTGAGGCTTCTATTCAAAAGTCTGAAGAGGGATGGAAGGTTGTCGGACCTGATGGAGAGGTTTTTGGTCATTACGATTGGGTGATTAGTTCAATACCTGCCGAACAATCTTTGCAATTATTACCGAATTATTTTTCTCACTATGATGCACTTAAGCAAAAGAAGATGCTTGGTTGTTATTCCTTGATGCTTGGTTTTGAAAAAGCATTGGATTTAGATTGGGATGCTGCTCAATTAACCGGTACAGATATTAGTTGGATTGCAGTCAATAGCTCCAAACCAGGGCGACCCAATGATTATAGTTTATTAGTTCATTCCACTAATGATTGGGCCGAAGAACATCTTGATGACGACGTGGATGCAGTAAAAGAATATCTGTGCTCACAAGTGGCTGAAATTATAGGTCAAAATGTATATTCAGCTCAGCATATTGATCTGCATCGTTGGCGTTATGCCAATATCCCAAAACAAGATAAAAATACTCTTTTTATTGACCCTGAATCCAGACTGGCTGCTTGTGGCGATTGGTGTAAAAAAGGTCGAATAGAAGAAGCTTTTAGGAGTGGTTTTGACTTAGCCAAAGAATTGAATATCATTCTTGGTAACTAAAGGATTATCACTATTATGACCAGCTCCAAGCGATCACAGGGAAAGAGTAATGAACTTGAGTAAAGATATTGAAGCTTAAGATGATGGGTAATAATTGGGATGAGATGCTTCTTCAAGATCCTTGCTGTAGGAGTGAATTAAGAAATACATCAAAAACCTTAGTATCGTGGAAATAGAGGTTAAAAAAGAGAATCTGGCGCTGGACGGTAAAATCGTACCTACATTTTTTAAGTATTTGATACCCTCCATGCTTAGCTTAATAGCTATGACCTCAGCATCCTTAGTTGATGGGATTTTTATAGGTAACTATGTTGGTGTTACCGCTCTAGGAGCAGTCAATTTAACGATTCCTGTAACTGCACTTTTATTTGGGTTTGCGATGATGCTCTCAGTTGGTGGTTCAGTTCGTGCAGGTAAGTATTTAGGAGAAAAGGATTACACGGCAGCATCCTCAATTTTTAGTAAGACTTTAATTTTTGTTGCTGTCTATGGCGTGTTGGCAATCTCTTTAGGGCTCTTTTTCGAGTTAGAGCTTTTTGCTGGCCTCGGTGCCAAAGAGGAATTGTTTCCTCTCATGAGTGAGTACTATCAGGTAATCTTGCCCTTTTTATTGGCACAGTTCATCGTAATTGTGATGTATTTTTTTATTCGTTTGGATGGGTTTCCCAACCTTGCTGCTGTCGCACTAACTGTGGGTGCCTTAGTAAATATACTTTTGGATTATCTGTTCATTGGAGTGCTAGGTTTTGGGTTGCGTGGTGCAGCGTTTGCGACGGGTATCTCTCAAGCACTTCCCATGTTGGTGATGATGGCCTATTTCATAAGCCCAGATAGAACAATGAAATTTAGTATCAGGCAAAAAAACTGGAGGGAAGTTCTCCAAGCTGCCTACAATGGCATCTCTGAATTTATTAATGAAATCTCAGGCGGCATTATTGTACTTATCTTTAACTGGATGCTATTGCAGCGTTTTGGGGTGGTGGGCGTCGCGGCGATTACTGTCGTCAACTATGTCTTAATGCTTGGTTTTATGATGTTTTTTTCTATTTCTGACACTATACAGGTGATGGTTTCCCAAAATTTTGGGGCACGCAATGCTTTGCGTATGGTGGCGTTTTTAAAGACGGCTTGCGTCAGCATATTTGTCTTAAGTTCTATTTTTATAATAATAGTTTTGAGTTTTGGTGAAGCCCTTATCTCTATTTTTGTTAATGGTGAAGACAGTGAGGAAATGGTTGCTATGGCCTTAGATTTTGTGACCTATGTCTGGCCTGTATTTTTGTTCGCAGGAACAAACATGTTAATTTCAGGATACCTGACAGCTATCCATCTGCCGTTCCAATCTGGCTTGGTTGCCTTGTGTCGTAGTTTGGTTTTTCCAACGACCTTTTTGATTATTCTTTATCTGCTTGTCTCTGATTATCGATTCGTTGCTGCCATTCCATTGGCTGAGCTCGCAGCTTTCTTGATAGCCCTTTTATTTTTTTTCCAGCATTTACCAAAAAAAGTTCTTCCAGAAATTAGATAATCCGCACGATATAGTCAGACATTCTGCAGAGACTTACTCCCGCTTGCTGGTTGCCCTTAAAGTTTACTCAAGAAAATTATTTCTAATTGTATCCATCTGCTCATGAGTGATCCCTATTTTCTCAAGGTATTCGACAGCGCTACCCCACTTTGACTCCACACCATCTAAAAAATCCTTCATAGCATTTTTAGGAACTCCAGCTGCTGCGATCATACTTTTTCTATCATATCCATCAGGATAACCTACAGTACTCTCAATGAAGTCTGCCTGTCTTTCAGTATCACGATTGGTGAGTAAATAATCAGCTTCTATCACATCGCGACTCACGCCTAAAATAGATAATAAGAAAGCTGTTGAGACGCCAGTTCGATCTTTACCTGCCGTACAGTGCAAAACTACGGGTAAATTATCTTCATTAGCTAAAATTCCAAACAACCTTAACCAAGAAGTAGGACCAAATTCTAAGTAACCTAAATATCTTTTACCTGAGATGCCGGTATCACCCACTAATTTACTTAATTGATCACTCCCTCCTTCAGGAATAACTGCAATATTTATATAGTTAGCACCCATAGCCTCCAAAGGACCTTTGCCCTGATCCAAGACCTCTTCAGGCTTGCGTAAATCAATCTGAGTAGAGATTTTAAGATCCGATAAAATAGAAAGATCCTGATCGCTCATTCGATCCTGTCTTCCTGTTCGAAAGTAAAGACCTTTTTTCACTATCTTGCCGTCTTGATTAAGATATCCACCTATATCTCTAAAGTTAAAACAGCCTTCAAACGGGTAATGCCTTTCTAAGTAATCATCAATCATATTGTCTTCCATTTATTATTTAATGTAATCGAGCCCCCTGATGGAGCAATTTTTTCTGCACTTTCTTAATATCAACATCCGCGACATCAACATTCGACTGGATTGAAACAGCTGCTGCAACTCCTGCGCCTTGACCATTCACCGCACAACACATCATATTGCGTACTGCAGCATGAGAGCCTTTATCACCACCTGCAGATCGGCCTGTAACTAATAAATTTTCGACGCCCTTTGGAAGCATAGCGCGATAAGGTAATTGGAAGTATCGACCAGTAGTGGGCAATACAAGAACACCGTAACCATCGATAAATTCTGGAAAGATACCAATACTATCTTCAAATTGAGCTTCATTATGAACATCGTGAGCAGTCATGTTATAAACCGCATCAATTTTTCTTGTATCCCTGATTCCAAGTGTCATACCGAAGTTTCTTAATTTAGCATCCTCACAACCTGGGTTATATTTTTTTAGCGCTTCTATGGCCAACATTGCTTGCCGACGACCTTCCATTTCTCCTTTCGTAAGGTGATCTGGATTGGTTGCATCAAGTCCAGCAAGATGAATGATATTCAAATAACTAAGGTCACCCTGCTCACTTAAGGCTCCCCATGTTCCGGTAATAGTCGTTAGATTCTCAGGGATTAACCCAGATTTGATAGCTTGTTCAAATGGCTTTTTTAGATAAGGAGAAAATAATTCATCCTCTTTCCCAGATGTTTTCATTCCCCAACCGGGGCCAAACCAATCACTATAGGTGTGCGGATCAGATTTAACATCTTCAATAAAACGAGTTTTATCAACCCCATTCATTGAGAACATAACTGAAGCGGCCATCATTTCTTCCACTGGTGTTTTATGAACAATCGCTCCGGCTCTATGAGCAATATCCGCATCTCCAGTCGCATCGATCACGCGCTTTGCCAAGATTGCCTCTCGACCCGCTTTGCTCTCAACTATAACCCCTTTAATAGCGCCATTCTCAACGATAGTGGCCACCATAGTTCTGTGAAGCATAGGTGTAATACCAGCCTCCTCAACTAAAACATCAGCAACATATTTGAATGCCTCACCATCTATTGCATGACTATTAGACTGTGGCTCAGGATTTGACGCACCCATAGATTTTGCTCTTTCCTCAAACTCAATACCAATACCTTCACTGTCGACGGTCTTATCATGGCGGTACCAGGCAAAGCCTTCGACTCCTACCTGGGTTAGATTGCCTCCAAAGCAACCATAACGCTCAAGCAAAGTTGTTTCTGCCCCTGCTCTTGCTGAAGCAATCGCTGCAGCTAATCCTCCCGGACCACTGCCAACAACCAATACTTCTGTATGATGAATAATTGGTGTTTCTCGTGCTTGTTCATTAATAGTTTCCATAAATGCCCTTCTTTGTCTTTAAATTATATCCTCGTAATACCTAGTCTTCCTCTTTAATCTAAAGAATTATTTTTGCACTTTTTACCTCTTAACATTTCTATAAATGTATCCCATTGGCTTTGATCTAGGTCACGGCCAGTCCACCAAATTGCGTGCGCATTAGTATCTCGCTGATCATCAATGACCAGTCCCCACATTGGTTGAATTTGATTTGGTAGCATTGAGTAGCGAACATCTGTCACAAGATTTTTTTCTTCAACAAATCCTAAATAATCTTGAGAAAACCATCTAAATCTTTCAACATCTTTAGCTTGCTGACTCTCTTTATCAAGACCGGATAAATGTTGCTGATAATCAAAAATCTCAATACTTTCTCCCAAACACACAGTAGATGATCTAACAGTCCTGATTGCATCAACATAAAAAGTTTGTTCGTTTTGATAAATAGACTTCCACAAAATTAAATTTCCAAAAGACGGCTTAAGAGTTAGACGCTCTGGATTATGCCCTCTTGATTCGGCTAGATCATTCGCTGCTGATAAAGCTCTTTCGTATTGAACCAAACCTAAAGAAAGATAAAAAATAATCCATCCAATTGAAAAAAAACTAAAAATTCTTTTTTTGGTTTTTATTGCGGTTCCTACAAGAATTAAAGCGGGAATCGTAAAGAGTGGATCAATTATAGATATATTATTCCAAGTTACCCTTTCATTTGAGAACGGCCAAAAAAGTAAAGTTCCGTAAGAGGTACAAGCATCGAGCAACCCGTGCGTTGCATATCCCAAGAAGCTTGCAATATAGACAGTTTTTAGATTCATTGATTTTTTGACTAAAGGAAAAATAAGCAAGGCAACAATCAAAGCACCAAAGGGAATAAAGAAAAGTGAGTGTGAAAACTGTCTATGGTATTCAAGGGACAAAATTGGATCGGTTGATGATTGAATCAAGACATCTAAATCAGGAGCTAATCCTGCAAGAAAACCAATAACGCTAATTTTGAAGATATTTTTCTTGCTTGCGGATGACTGCGCTAAAGCTGCGCCAACTGTTCCTTGAGATAATGGATCCATTTTTTTAATTAGAGATAGATTAGATTTAAAATTAGAAGCATATGAATCTATGAAACCTCATAAAGTCATATAGCTTTTTTATGTAACTTTTCACGTAATTCTTTCATACCTTCAGTTTTTCTAAAACCACTAAAAGAAATACTATTAATGATTTCTATGAGGTCATTCTCTGTCTCGCCAATGACACAAGGAAATACATAATTTTTTTCTATAATCTTGTTTGGAACTTCATTTCGATGAAGCACCTCTACTTTGTAATCCTTTTTTAGTTCTTTTATGAATTGCAACCAATCGGATCTAACGAAGATTTTACTATGAGAGATATCGCATAGTTCGCAAGTATTCTGCTTATTTAAGAGATTCTTGTTAATCCAATATTTAATTTCATTCAATAACCCGCCGTCAGCGTTATAGATAAAATAAATTGTCCTAAATTTTTTTATTATCATGAAGTCTTGATATTAAAGTATCCGGAAAAGGTTTGTCTCTAGTTTGTATGATTTTTTTATGTATAGTGTTTTGATCTTTGAACTTTTATAGAGAAATATTGTGATAAAACTAGAAAAAAAAGAGTCTATTTATTTTTTAACTATGGATGCTGAGGAGAATCGCTGGAATACCACATTCGTAAGAGAGATTGCCGAAGCCTTGGATACAATTGAAAACGATGAAGGTCCAGGAGCATTAATTACTTCTTCTACAAATCCAAAGTTTTTTTCAAATGGTCTAGACCTTGATTGGATGCAAGATCCAGAAAGTCATCCGGAAGGAGGAGATAGAGAAGTATTCGGCGAAGAATTTATGTATTTAATGGGAAGATTTATTACATTACCAATTCCAACTATATGTGCCATCAATGGGCATACCTTTGGTGCAGGCTTTATGTTTGCTCTTTCACATGACGTAAGAATCATGAGAGAAGATAGAGGATTTCTGTGCGCTAATGAAATGCAACTTGGTTTGCCAATCCCAAGACCAGAACTAGCATTATTCAAGCATAAGATTCCTGCAAATGCTTTCTTTGAAACTGTTCAGTTATCTAAAAGATGGACTGGTTCTGATGCTCTTAATGCTGGGATTGTTCAAGGAGTCAATTCATATGAAGAGTTACCTGAAGCAGCACTAAAAAAAGCTGAAGAATTAGCGCCTCTAGCAAATAATAGAAAAAACTTTGGGAATCAAAAGGAGATGTTGTATGGCGAAAATGCAGCTATCAATCTTAATCACGGTCCAGCTCACATGCTCAAAAATTCAAAAGATTTCAAGATTTAATAAAATTTAAGAATTTCTTTATTTACAGAGATTGTCTCATCTCTTCACCAATAATTACAAAACCATATTTTTCATAAAAAGGTTGGTTGTGTTTTGTAGATTCAAGCAGATAAAGTCCAAATTCTTTGCAACCTCTCTTCTTAGCTAATCTAAGAGTTTCTTCGATTAAAAGTCCTCCCACATTCTTACCTCTAGCATCTTGGTCAACAACTAATTCCTCTAATTGGCAGTATTCTCCGTTATATCTAAGTGCAAGATTGAAAGAAATGGATGCCATACCGAGGATTATTCCATTTTCCTCTGCAATAACTAGACAGCCTCTCTCATTAGAAATTAATTTACTAAAAGTATCTGAATCAAAAATTTTATTTTGTTCTGAAGTGGCCTCAGTCAAAACGTCAAGTAATTCTGAACATCGTATTTGATCTTCTGATTTACCAAGCCTTACATTTACACTCATTATGATTCCCTCTCAAAAGTTACTCCATTATTCTAAAGACTACTCAGAAACCTGACAATTTTCAGGTGCGTTAATTGGATTACATATTACGGACTTAGGTAAACTAACTTGGTATTCGTTACCAAAGTGCGTTGCGGGCAAGTAATAATCTGTACTCACTGCCTGAGCGCCGCTGGCAAAAGCCGCTGCTCTTCGTCTTGTGTCATTTTCGCGAGCCTCTCGAGTATCTGCATCCGCACGAGTACGCACCATATATCCAGCTTTAACCAATCTTTGAATCTCATCGAATTGACCAACTGGATCGTTAAGAATCATAATTGCGGCAGCAGGATGGCCCTCTGGTGCGTTAGTAAACATTGGGCGCTGGTGCCAGCCGTCATAATACATATCACGCTTAGCGCCACCTTCGTCCAGAATCAAAATGAATTTGCCTCTGGCTTCATCTAATAAAGGCCATTGCAATTCAACTATGTCACTCGGACGGATAAGCTTTTCACCTAGCATCTCTTCTAGGATTACGTCGATCAAATCAAAGGCTATTGGACTGAAAACCTCAGGTGTAGGTAAGCCGAAAATATAACCATCTTTAGCATTGAAGCTAATCCATATGGGTGCATGAGTTGTATTTTTCTTTGACCAATCAATGATTTGATTGAGACAAATACGAAGCGTTGCACAATTACTGTTCATATCAATTTGTTGCACGTGGCCAACCAGAAATCTGGCTTCATCAGCGACATAGAAAACATCTAATTCTAGCTTGCGGATTCCAAGGTCAAGCTGTTCTGCTAAAGGGATATGTTCATACTCAAGACTCTCCAGCACTTCTGGATTTACTTTCATCAACTGTTTCACAAAACCATCTGGCATGGCCTGCTTATAGCTATTATGGCTTCCAACAAATTGGATATGATTGATGTTGATACCTACATCAATAGATTCAGATAAAACTATTTGATTTAAAAGAATAAGAAAAACTGAAGTAAGTTTTATTTTTTTCATTGTTGTTTAAATATCTTTTTTTCCACTCTAGAACTTCTTTAGT
>CALJGK010000004.1 GCA_938075195.1 uncultured SAR86 cluster bacterium | reverse complement strand
AATAGCTATGGCTAGCACAATTGGTTCTCTTCGGTCTGATAGTGAAACTAAAATTCTAGATTGTGAGAATGTAAAAACATCTTTTCCAAACTTTGTAGAAACATGTAAACAAATTGGAATAAATATAAATCATGAATGAATTAAAGGTTCCTGTAATAACTATTGATGGTCCTAGTGGGGCCGGGAAGGGAACAATAGCTCAGATGCTTGCCCTGGAGTTGAAATGGAATATTTTAGATAGCGGGGCTTTGTACAGGACATTAGCTTATTTCATGAAGAAAAATGCAATTTCTCTAAAAAATTTCTCTGAAAAAGAAGATGAAATAAAGGCTAAATTTAACGTTTCATTTGATCCTGGAACTCCAGGAGAGCCCGTAAAAGTATTATTTGAGAATGAAGATATTACTTCGATAGTCCGAACTGAAGAAATGGCACAATTAACCTCAAATCTAGCTGCAGAGCCAATTATTAGAGAGTTCATTAAGCCCTGTCAAAGAGACTTTATGATACAACCAGGGTTAATTGCTGATGGAAGAGATATGGGTACAGTAATTTTCAGTGATGCTAAGCATAAAATTTTCTTAACTGCCTCAATAGAAGAAAGGGCCAAAAGAAGACAAACACAGTTGAAAAGACAAGGCTTGGAGGTTAACATGCGCAACCTCTTACAAGAGTTAGAAGAAAGAGATAAGAAAGATATGGAGCGAGAACATTCCCCTTTGATCCCAGCTAAAGACTCTGTAATGATTGATACAAGTAACTTAAACCCTGAAGGAGTGGTTAAGGAAATAAAAACTTACCTATAAAATAAAAATATGTCAGCAAGCTTTGAACAACTATTAGACGAAAATTTAAGTACCGTAATTATGAAACAAGGCAGTCTAGTGACTGGAATTGTTATCGACATACTAGATAACCATGTAGTGGTTCATGTTGGTCTTAAATCTGAAGCAGTAGTCCTAAAATCCGAGTTCTTAAATGAATCAGGAGAACTTGAATTAGAATTGGGAGATGAAGTTCAATTAACGCTTGAAGCTATAGAAGATGGTCACGGCAATACCCGTGTTTCAAGAGAAAAGGCAATAAAACAAGAGGTTTGGAAAAGAATAGAAGACTGCATGACTCAAGACGAAGTTCTGAAAGGGCTTATTACTGGTTCAGTAAAGGGCGGAATGACAGTTGATGTTCAGGGAATTAAGGCATTTTTACCAGGTTCACTAGCTGAAGTAATTCCTACCAAAGATTTAGAACATCTCGTTGGCGGCTATGAAGAATTTAAGGTCATTAAGTTGGACAAAGACAAAAATAATGTTGTTCTTTCCAGAAAAGCTGTCCTTCAAGAAGCAAATTCTGAAGAGAGAGAAAAGCTTCTTTCTACTCTAGCTGAAGGCCAGGTAATAAACGGTATTGTTAAGAATCTAACTGACTATGGAGCTTTTGTAGATTTAGGAGGAATTGATGGTCTTTTGCATATTACTGATATTTCTTGGAGCCGAATCAATCATCCATCAGAATCTATCAGAATAGGTGAGAAACTTGATGTCAAGATTATTAAATACGATCAAGAACAAAAGAAAGTTTCGTTAGGAATGAAACAATTAATTGAAGATCCGTGGGTTGGAATTGAATCAAAATTCCCACTAAATACATCAGTAATGGCAAAAGTAACTAATCTGACAGATTACGGTTTCTTTGCGGAAATAGAACAAGGTGTTGAAGGCTTGGTTCATGTCTCTGAAATAGATTGGACAAATAAAAATATTCACCCTTCCAAGGTTGTTCAGCTAAAAGATCAAGTAGAAGTAATGATATTAGAAGTCGATGAAGAAAAAAGAAGAATTTCTCTAGGGCTTAAGCAGTTGTCTGAAAATCCATGGCAAGTATTCGAACACACTCACAAAGAAGGAGATAGAGTTTCTGGAGCAATAAAATCAATTACTGACTTCGGAGTGTTTATAGAGCTCAATGGTGGCATTGATGGATTGGTACATCTATCTGATATCTCCTGGGATGAAAGTGAAGAATCAGTAAGGTCATTAAATAAAGGTGATACTGTAGAAGCACTCGTGCTCTCAATTGAAGCTGATCGAGAAAGAATATCTCTAGGCATGAAACAACTTATTTCTGATGCTTTTGGTGATTACGTTGAGGCTAATAGAAAAGGCTCTAGAGTTACTGCAAAAATCTTAAGTCATACCGAAGAAAGAGTAGACTTGGCATTAAGCGACGACGTAAGAGGCTATTTATCCATGAAAGATTATACTAATTCCATGTCCGATACTCCGCTTGAAGAGGGTGCAGAAATAGAAGTTGTAATAGCAAATGTCAATATGAGAGATAGAGAAATTATCCTTTCACTTCGAGCATTAGAAAAGCAAGAAGAAAAAAGTGCTCTCAAAGATAATGCCATTAAGAATAAAGAAATCGAAGAAGCTACTAAGTCCAATATTGGAGATCTCATTAAGGCTGAAATGAAAGATTCTGATAAGGATAATGAATAAATCTGATCTGTTACAAAGCTTAAAATCAAAAAATGATTCATTTTCTGAAGAAGACGTAGAAAGCTCAATCAATTTAATTTTAAAATTCATCTCAAATACTCTAGCGAAAGCTAATAGAGTGGAAATAAGAAACTTTGGATCTTTTTCAGCTCGAAAAAGAGATAAGCGTCTTTCCAGGAACCCAAAGTCAGGAACATCTGTTTTAGTGGAACCAAAAAATCATCCTTATTTCAGAGCTTCAAAAAATTTAAAAGAATCTTTAAACCAATAGAAAACAAGAAGAGGTATAGTACCTTTTCGTAAGGAGACTTATATGTCTGAAGGTATTGAAAATAAGATAAAACAAACTTTTGAAGATTCCATTACAGTTAAGCAAAAAGTTATAGATGAAGGAGCTTATAAGGTTTTATTAGATGCCGGCAATGTTATTGCTGAATCTATTTCCAAGAAGGGAAAGCTACTTATTTGTGGTAATGGAGGTTCGGCCGCGGATGCCCAGCATTTAGCAGCGGAATTCCTTATAAGATTAACTTCTGATGTAAACAGGGATAGCATTCCTGCCTTATCCCTAGCACAAGATACTTCTACTTTAACGGCTTGTATTAATGATTATGGATCTGATGATATTTTCAAAAGAGTTTTTTCAGCTCTTTCTTCTGACGGCGATATCTTGTTAGCAATTACTACTTCAGGAAATTCAAAAAATATAATA
>CALJGK010000003.1 GCA_938075195.1 uncultured SAR86 cluster bacterium | reverse complement strand
ACAAACAGCGGAGTAGCAGCAGGATTGGCAGCAGTTGATCCTAAACTTGTTCCTTATGGTGCAATGACAGCTACATTTTATACAGCCGTAGGCTGTTTAATAGTTCCATCACTCTTATTCTTTTTAGTAGACTTATTATTTTAGGCAATGAAAATTCTAAATATATTACTTATTCTGTTGCTCAGTGCTTGCGCTTTAAATGCTAATTACACTGATTCAATAGATCAATTAAATGATTTTGATTTATGTTTTCCTGAGTCTGGCAGAATTTCTATACTGGAAATCAACGAGAAAATAGCAATACAAAAAGCAATTATTAAAGAAAAAGCAAAAAGAAATTTAACCTGCGATGCCTATTCAAATTTTGTGAGCGGTGAAGAGAACCTTAAGTCTATCAATCAAGAAGAGATGGATAGAAAGTTAGGAAAATGTAGACTGGGTATATCAAAACCCTGTAGATATGATTAAAAAAAATAGTTTGATTATCATCTTAGTTTTTTCATCATTTTTACAAGCTGAGATGATAAATCTGAGATGTTCAACTCAAGATAGTGACAGAGATTTTTCTTTTGACTTATTGCTAGGAACAATAACGCAAAGGGCTATTCAGTCTACAAAGAAAGGACAACTTCAAATGGACTTAAAAGTTACAGAAGAATATTTTGAAATTGGTCAATTTACAGAAGTAAGCAAAAAAGACATTATCCCTATCATCAAGATAAATAAGAATACTATGGAAGTTGAGTATGCAAAATATATGGAATTAGTAGAGCAAATCTTATGTATAAAGATATAAAATAGAAATATGTTTATATATGGTGTTGCAAAAAATAAGGATAAAGAAAAATTTTATCTTGTGGGTTCTTCAATTGAAGAAATCAACCTATATTGTGAAGACAATGTTCTTGAGATAGTTGGTCGTCCTGACTACGTAGAGCCTGCTATGGTCGCCCATCACTTCAAATGGGTGGGGAAAGATAAACGACCTCCAGTTTTAGAGATATCAAGACCTTACAAATATTAATTCAAACTAGGTCTTCTTCCGGTTTCAGAGGAGGGCACGCCTGTTTCTGTTTCATCAAGTATATCTAATACATGCGATCTTGCATCTAACCCGAAATAATTACATCTGTCTCTAAAAAGACTAAGAACCCTAAACAAATATCTATATATTAACTCTGAGTTTATTTTCATCTCCCTTTCAGCTTCTATTAAAACTCTAAACTTATCTATAAACTCCATAGATTGCTTGATGTTTAGGATTCTCTCATCTTTAGAATTAGCATCAGTTAATTCTTTCTTTCTATAAAGAGCTACTAATCTTATTTCTTCCTCTGTGAGCTCAAATCTTTGTGTATTCATACCATTTGCAACAATATTTTAAAATAGTAATGATAATCATTATCATTTATAATTCAAGTAAATAAACCTACTGAATCTTAACCATCATGAACAAGTCTTCAATGAAGTTTAATAATATTCATAAAACCCTGAGAATTAATGATTTAAAATAATAATATGCACAAAAAGAACATCATTTTTTTAAGTATCTTGTTTTCATTAAATGTTTTTGGAGAATTGCCAGAAATGGTTATTGGACAGGAAAGTGTTAAGCCTGGAATAAATTTTGTTTTTGAGGGAGCCATTAAAGATGACGTAACACCATCTAGAAATTTTGGATCTGAAAAGAATTCAGACATTCATTTAGAAGTTCTTGCAAACTGGAATGAAGATGCGCCGCGTGGATCACCTATAGATGGATTCGTGGCTTACTTAAGAATAAAAGCAGAAATCCAAAACCAATATAATTCGCAAGTTATGGTTCTAGACTTACTTCCTCACATCAACTTATCCGATAGCTTGCATTATGCTTTAAATACCAAACTACCCGGAAAAAAAGATGATCTTTATTCCATAAAGTTTACTATTCTTCCTCCCGAAACATCTAAACTAGGATTACATTATGATTGGAGAGAGGAGGTGGGACCAGTCATATTAGAAACCTTTACTTTTGAATACAAAAATTTAGATTTTAGCGAGATTGCCAGTTCAAAAAGAAGGTAGTTAGCTCGTTGTAACTACAACCTTTCCTACAAGTTTTCTCTGAGACAAGAATTTTAGGGCTTCTTTGGAATCTTCAAGTTTAAACTCTTTGCAAATGTAGGGAATAAAATGTCCTTCTTCGCATATTTTTCTGATATTTTTATTATTCTCTAGGCCGGCTTCAGGATTCCTTCGACCAAATTCTCCAGCTCGTACACCTATGACTGAAAAGCCTTTTATTAATGCCATATTTACAGGCAGTACAGGGAGTCTACCACTAGCAAAGCCAACGATTAAAATCCTACCACCCCAATTGATGCACCGAACAGAATGATCAAATACATCGCCGCCTACTGGGTCGTATATGACATCAGCGCCTTTACCCTCTGTGAGGTCTTTTACCTCATCTTTAAATTCAACAATATCATTTTTATGAGTTAGGATTGTGTGATCGGCTCCCCATTGTTTAGTAATTTTGAGTTTTTCTTTCGAGGTTCCAGTGGCTATTACTGTTGCGCCGAGATATTTCCCTAGCTGCACAGCCGCCATACCAACTCCTCCCGTAGCGCCATGAACTAGAAGGTTCTCGCCTGTTTTTAAATCTCCTCTTCTGACGAGAGATACATAAGCAGTCAGATAGGCAGTTTGGAAAGCTGCAGCTTGTTCAAAAGTTAAATTTTTAGGCTTTAGATCACAAGCTCTTTCATTAACAAGGACATAATCTGAAAATGCACCTTGTCCTAGAGCACCGAAGGTAACCTCATCAGAGATTT
>CALJGK010000002.1 GCA_938075195.1 uncultured SAR86 cluster bacterium | reverse complement strand
AAAACTTATTCCTACTGCTACTTGCCACAATGGTGCATCTGGAGGACAACAAAGTGCGAACAAGACTGTTGTAACAAAGGCTCCTTCATTGATTTCATGCCCTCTTACAATAGCAAAAACTACTTCCCATAAGATTCCCACAATAAATGTGACCAAGTAAATAGGAATGAAATAACAGGCTCCAAACCATATGCAATCTAAAATATTTTTTGGATCATAATTGCAAATAAGGTCTATAAATACAAACTGCCAATCATCTTTATTGATAGATCCTATTTCTTGAAAAGCTGATAGAGATTGAAAACCTAAATTGTACATACCATAGAACATGGCTGGAAAAGTTGCCATCCAGACCACAACCATTACTTTCTGTAAATCGATACTATCCCTGATATGGACGGAACCGAAGGTTCTCTTATCTGAAGAATAAAATAAATTCTCAAATACATCATAAAGAGGAAAGTATTTCTCAAGCGCACCACCATTGGTGAAGTTTGGTTTCAAATTATCTAAAAGCTTTCTTAAAGGTTTCATTTATCCCTCTAGCTCTATTTTGGTTAGTCCGGCTCTTAGTAAAGAACCGAAATCATATTTTCCAGGACAAACAAAGCTACACAAAGAAAGATCTTCCTCGTCTAGCTCCAAACCACCTAATGCTTGAATCTTTTCTGTATCCATGAGGACCACATTTCTGAGTAGCACGGTAGGAAGCATCCTAAGCGGAAGCACTTCTTCATAAATACCTATTGGCACAATCGGACGATCTGATCCATTCATCAGAGCCTTGAACTTAAATATTTTTTTTGGGAATAGAGAAGAAAGGAAAAGAGGTATTTTAGAAAATCTTCTAGGGCCAGGTGTTAACCAATTCATAAAATCTCTATCTTTAGAATTAGGTTCTGAGACAACAGAAATTTGATTATGGTATCGACCTAAATATGCATAGGGACCTATAGCTTCTCTACCGGATATTACAGATCCTGATATGATCCTATTCTCTCTTGGTGTTAACTCGCCAGCTGTTAATTCGTCTGTGCAAGCACCTAGTCTTGTTTTTATATATGCTGGATTTACTACCTGTGGTCCGGCTAAAGAAATTATTCTTTCGACATTGAGATAACCTGTTTTAAAAAGTTGGCCAAATGCAATGACGTCTTGATATCCAATACTCCAGTTTACATTTGTCAGTGTTGCCGGAGAAATAAAATGCATTTGAGTTCCGACTAGGCCTGCTGGATGTGGTCCAGAGAAAACATGCACCTTAAGTAGCTCATCATCTATTAGTGTTAGTGAAGAATCTTCAGCTACAGATAAATGTATTTGAGAGTTTGTAAGTTTTTTCAGCACCGCGATACCAAAAAGGAAATCATCTTTTTTTAGATTTATAATATCCTCAGGATTTGCACTTAGAGGTTGAGTGTCTATAGCAGATATAAAGACATTTGATGGTGAAGAGTCAACACTCGGTATTTTACTGTAAGGTCTTGTTCTGAATGCTGTCCATAAACCAGATGCAATCAATTGAGACCTGATATCTTCAGGAGAAGCTTGATTCAAATCATCCTCGGAAAAGCTATCGAATTCTAAAGATTCTTCATTTTGATCAACTTCAATTACGATTGATTGCAAAGCACGCCTATCACCTCTATTAATTGATTCGATTTTGCCACCCGCAGGAGAAGTAAACATTACTCCAGAATTTTTTTTATCTTCAAAAAGAGGTTGCCCTAATTTAACAAGATCTCCTTCCTCGACTAGCATAGTAGGCTTCATGCCTACATAGTCATTACCTAGAATAGCGACAGATCTACTTTTTTTGGAGTCAACTATCTCTCCAGCTGGAATGCCGTGAATGGGTATATTTAAACCTTTTTTTATTTTTATCATTCCCTAACTGATATTTGAGGAAACTACCCTTTGAGCGCGTGGATATTATAATGACCTAACGTGAAATTTACTAGGTCGATTATCCAAAATTTGGATATCTTTCATAGGTTAAGCCAACCATTTCCTTAGCTAATCCTAATAATTGAGCAGTATAACCAAACTCATTGTCGTACCACACATACAAAACACACTTATCATTGTTAACTATAGTAGCTGCTGAATCTATAATCCCAGCGTGCCTATCACCAACAAAATCAGTTGAAACGACTTCAGGAGAATTTGTAAATCCTATTTGTTCTTTCAAATTAGAATGAAATGCCTTTTGTCGCAAAAAATTATTAAGTTCTTCTGTAGATAATTCTTGCCCGAGCTGAAGGCTCATAATAGCTAAAGATACATTAGGTGTAGGAACCCTCACTGCGTTCGCAGTAAGTTTTCCAATTAATTCAGGCAAAACTTGTCCAACAGCTTTACCCGCTCCAGTTTCTGTAATGACCATATTCAAGGCTGCACTTCTTCCTCTTCTCTCTTTCTTATGGAAATTATCTATAAGATTTTGATCATTCGTATAAGAATGAACACTTTCTATATGACCTGAAACAATTCCGAATTCATCATTAAGAACTTTTAGAGTAGGAACAATGGCATTGGTGGTACAAGAAGCAGCTCCAAGAATGCTGTCATTATCAATGATTTCATTATTGATGCCGTGGACAATATTCTTGATACCGTCTTTGGCTGGTGCCGTTAGAAGAACTCTCGTAATTCCATTACATTGTAGATGGATGCCTAGATCATCTTTAGATCTCCAGACACCTGTATTATCGATTAGCAAGGCATTGTTAATATCGTAATCCGTATAATCAATCTCAGAAGGATTATTTGCGTAGATAATTTTTATTTCATTGCCATTAATAATAAGTTTATCTTCCTCTTCCAGAACCCGAACTGTTCCTTTAAATGGGCCATGAACAGAATCTGTTCGCATTAAATTTGCTCTTTTGATGATATCGCCATCTATAGCCTTTCGGACAACAATTGCTCGTAATCTTAAGTTGTCTCCACCACCAGAATCTTCTATAAGCATTCTGGTAAGTAATCTTCCAATTCTTCCAAAACCATACAAAACAACATCTTGTGCTTGATCAAGTATAGATCCCTTTTTTCCTATAAGATCAGCTATAGCATCATTAACAAAGTCTTCCAAAGAGAGATCTTTGTCGTCGAATAAATAAGCAGCAGCAATAATACCTATATCAATTTCAGCAGGCCCTAGCTCTAGTTCGCTAAGAGCAACTATAACCTGATAGGTTTCAAACTCACTCAGTTCATTATTTTCAGCTTCTCTAACAAACCTGTGAGCATTCATGATCTCTGAGACAGATAAGTTGACTAGTGGTTTTCCATATAACAACAGATGGACATTATCTCTAAAGATACGACCTATCATAGGCAGCATCTCTTCAGCTAAAGCTTGTCTATATTGGAAATCGCCAAAAGGATCTTTGGGGAGATCAGGTCTGATTCGTTTGTCTGGTTGTTCCTTTTTCATCTACAAAGAAGAATATTTTTTAAGATGATAATCAGTATTTCCAAAGATAGTGCCTATAGTGGTAAGTCTCTTGAAATAATGACCTACATTTAATTCATCAGTTACACCCATGCCACCATGAAGTTGCACAGCTTGTTGCCCAATAAACTTTCCAGCCTTCCCTACTTGGTACTTAAGTCCTGAAATGGCTTTCTTTGAATCAGTTGACCCTTCCTCTTGTTTCATAGTAGCCATATAAAGCAAAGATTTACATTGTTCGTATTCCATAAACATGTCGACCATTCTGTGTTGAAGTACTTGGAACTTACCTATTGAAGTTCCAAATTGCTCTCTAGTCTTGGTATATTCAACTGTTGTCTTGTAAAGAACCTCCATAGCACCAACGGCTTCAGCAGATATAGCCAATATCGCTCTGTCTATAGAAGAATCTAATAGCATAAACCCATCATTGATCTGACCAATAATGTCATCTTTGGTAACTTTTACATTTTCAATCGTTAAGTCAGAGGCACGTCTTCCGTCAACAGTCTTGTAATTTGTCTTATTGAGACCTTCTGCATCACCATCAATGAGAAACAGTGTTATGCCATTTTCATCTAATTGAGCTCCCGAAGTTCTAGCAGACACAATTAATTTATTGGCCGATGGTCCATTCATAACAACTGATTTGTAGCCATTTAAAACGAAACTATCTCCGTCCTCTTTTGCTTCAGTTACAACATCAGAAAGATTAAATCTGCTCTGAGGCTCAGCATAAGCCATAGCTAGATGCATTTTGCCTTCGATTGCTGATTCAAGAATAGAAGATTTTTGGTGATCTGTGCCATGCTCATCTAACAGACCGCCACACATGATGATGGTTTCAAGAAATGGTTCTACTACTAAACCTTTTCCAAATGCCTCCATGATCAACATTGATTCTATGGCTGAACCACCAAAACCTCCGCAATCTTCAGAAGTGCTTATTCCTAGCCATCCAAGTTCTGCAAATTTTTGCCAATTATCATCACCAAAACCTAGATCTGAGTTAGATAGAGATTGTCTTGTTTCCCAGTCATATTCTTTTTGAATAAATTGATCAACTTGATCTTGTATTAAGGTCTGCTCTTCGTTAAATGTAAAGTCCATGTTTATAGCCCCAGTATTGCTTTAGATATGACGTTTCTTTGGATTTCATTACTTCCTCCATAAATGCTTACCTTCCTGTAGTTCAGGTAATGTGGCATAACAGGGGCAGCGTAATCTGGTCCAACTGTTTCATTAGAACCAATCTCATTTTCCAGATAAAAAGGATGAGCATAATAAGCTAACATTTCAACAAATAGCTCAGAAATTGTTTGCTGTAATTCTGTTCCTTTAATTTTGAGTATTGAAGACTCAGCTCCTGGTGAGCCACCTTGAGACATCGCTGCCAAAGTTCTCAGCTCGGTAAATTCAGTAGCCGTTAACTCTATTTCGGTTTCTTCGATTTTATTTCTAAATTGAGGATCTTCAAGCAAAGTACCTTCACCCATAGGAATGTCTGATGACAAATCCTTTAATCTTGAAAGCTCTCTTTTTAATGCTGCAATACCTGCAATGCCGCTTCTTTCATGTGCAAGTAAAAATTTAGCAATATTCCAACCCTGACCCTCTTCTCCAACTAGATTTTCTGATGGCACCTCAACGTTGTCAAAATAGACCATATTAACTTCATGTGAACCATCAACAGTAATGATAGGTTTGACTTCAATTCCAGGTGTATTCATGTCAATAAGTAAAAAACTTATTCCTTCTTGTTTAATAGGAGTAGTTTCTGTGCGAACAAGACAAAATATCCAATCAGCATGTTGGGCTAAAGTGGTCCAAGTTTTAGTACCATTTACAATATAATTATCCCCTTTCAATTCAGCTTTAGTTTTAAGCGAGGCGAGGTCTGAACCAGAGCCTGGTTCTGAGTAACCTTGGCACCACCAAACATCACTGTTCAAGATAGAAGGTAAAAACTTATTTTTTTGCTCCTCTGTACCAAATGAGTAAATGACAGGAGCACACATTCCCATACCAAATGGAATGGTAGTAGGTGTATTTGCTTTAGCAAGCTCTTCTTGAAGTATGTATTTTTGAGTTACAGAAAGGTTTTCTTGTCCCGTATATTCTGTGGGCCAATTGATTGCAAACCAACCTTTTTGGTTGAGAATTTTTTGCCATCTTACAATTTCATCTTTTTCAAGAGGAATCCTCTTGTCTTGTTTGGCTTTAATATCTTCTGGATATTCTGCTTCTAAAAAGTTGACGACTTCCTGTCTAAATGTAAGATCTGCTTCTGAAAATTTTAAGTCCATTTGAATCCTAAGTAATTAAAAAAAAATAATTATACACTTCCATATATAATTTTCTTTTTTTTTAGAAAAAAACCATAGATAAATTGGCACAAGTCATAAACTCCTCTACGGATATTATTAATCTGGGAATTGACTCGTCTAAAAAAAATCTGATCATTACTAAAGATTCTCAGTCTGCAATGCAGTTGATGAATAATATTCAAGACTTATCAAATGTGATCTTTTTAGAAAACTCAGAACTTCTTCCTTATGACTTCTTTTCAATGGCTCCTATAACCAGAGCTAAAAGAATAAGTTCTTTTTCATCATTCCTAAAGCCTAGTGAAATAACTTTAGTAGCTTCTATTTCAACTTTATTATCACCCTGCCCTGATCCAAATCATGTCACTCCATTAAACAATCTTAGGATTGGAGAAAATTTTAATATCCAAGAAGTGATCGATAGTATTATTTTAAGTGGTTATGTAAGAGAAGATTTTGTATCGCTACCAGGACAATATGCATTAAGAGGATCAGTATTAGATATTTTTCTTACAAGCGGCAATAGCCCAATTCGAATAGAATTCTTTGATAATAAAATAGAGACTCTTCGTACTTTTAATCCTGAATCACAAATAGCTAACGAGAAAATCTCTTCTGCAAATTTTTTACCTTCTTATGAATACCCTATTAATAAAATTTCCATAGATACTTTTAAACAAGGCTGGAGAGATTCATTTGATGTCTTTGAAGAGGATTCAGAGATTTTTACAAAAACAATGAACTTAAAACAAGCAGAAGGTGTAGAAATCTATTTACCTCTTTTCTTTGGAAAGAGGACTACATTTCTACCTTTTTTAAAAGGCGTAGAAAAAGTGTTCGTCCAACGAGATACAGAGACTAAAGCTAAAGAATTTGAGGAATTGATAGAAGAACGATATGAAGAATATAGATATGACCAAAAGAGACCGCTGCTAGATCCCAAAAAATTATTTCTAGGTTTCATGGAACTCCAAGCCAACTTAGAAGAGACTATAGATTTTGATTTAGAACAAATACAAGAGCAAGAGATAGATAAATCAGAAAAATTATTGGAAAGAAATGAAAAAGCGGATCTGTCAACTTCAAAAATGCCCTCTGAGGGGGATCTGGTTGTCCATTTAACGCACGGAATAGGAAAATTTATAGGGCTTAAGCAATTAAATACATTTGTGGGCATAAGTGATTGTCTTGAAATTGAATATCAAGATAGTAGCAAGGTATTTGTTCCCATAGAAAATATGGATTTAGTATCTAGATATTTTGGACCTGACGATAGAGATATTGATTCTTTGAACTCCAAAAAATGGAAGAAGAGAAAAGATAAAGCCTTGAAGCAAACTTTTGATACAGCGGCAGAGCTGCTCGAGGTTCAAGCCAAAAGACTTCGAACAAAAGGTTATTCATTCAATATTGATGATTCGGAGCTTGATAATTTTACAAAGAAATTTCCTTATACTGAAACTTTTGACCAAAAGAGAACGATAGAAGAAGTTCTAAGTGATATGAAATCGTCGAAAGCCATGGATAGATTGGTCTGTGGCGAAGTTGGTTTCGGTAAAACAGAAGTAGCCATGAGGGCTGCATACGTCTCTGCAATGAACAACAAACAAACATGCGTGCTAGTTCCTACTACATTGCTAGCCTCTCAACACTTCTCCAGTTTTAAAGAAAGGTTTGAAGAGAGTGGAATAAATATTGGAGTATTATCGCGAAATATCAACGCAAAAGATAAAACTGAGCTTATTCAACATCTCTCTAATGGAGAGATAGATATAATTATTGGAACACATGCATTAATACAAGGAAATATAAAATTTAAAGATCTTGGTTTACTGATAATTGATGAAGAGCATAGGTTTGGAGTAAGGCAAAAAGAGAAAATAAAATCCCTAAAAGAAGAAGTCGAGGTATTAAGTTTATCGGCAACTCCAATACCAAGATCATTAAATTTTGCATTATCTGAACTTAAAGACCTCTCAATTATTGCTACAGCACCAGACGATAGATTGCCAGTTAAGACATTCACATACTCGTTTAATGAGAATCTAATACATGAGGCTATACAGAGAGAAAATCTAAGAGGCGGACAAGTTTACTATCTATGTAATGATCTCGGTCTAATAGATGATAGAAGATTTAGACTTCAAAAAAAATTTAGTAACTTAGTGATTGAGGTAGTTCATGGACAACTGAAGCCAAAATCTATAAGTGAAATAATGCTCAGGTTTAATCAGGGCAAAATAGATATCCTAGTTTGCTCTACCATCATAGAGAGTGGTATTGATGTTGCGAATGCAAACACATTAATAGTTGAAGAGGCAGATAGATTTGGCCTATCTCAATTACATCAACTCAGAGGAAGAGTCGGTAGGTCAGAAAAACAAGCATATTCATACTTCTTAAGATCTAGAAATATTCTTAATAGGAAAAATGCAGACAAGAGATTTGATGCAATTATGAGTACTGATTCCCTATCAGCTGGATTTCTATTAGCACTTAAAGATTTAGAAATAAGAGGTGCTGGAGAAATTCTGGGCTCTAATCAGAGTGGAGTTTTTGAATCTATTGGCTTAGAGCTGTACACACGAATGATTCGTAAGGCTTCAGAATTTATAAAGAGTGGCGAAGTTGATTTTCAATCTCTTAATGAGCAGCCTGAGATAAACCTCAATCATAACTGCTTCATCCCTGAGAATTATCTACCCGACATAAACGTTAGATTATTAATGTATAACAAAGTTGCTTTAGCTGAATCTAACGAAGATCTCAAGAATATTCAAATTGAAATGATCAATAGATTTGGTCTTCTACCTCAGGAATTAAAAAACTTCTTTTTACAAGCCGAGTTAAAAATTCTTTCAGGGAATCACGCAATAAAAAAAATCAATTTCAATAAAAATAAAATAAGCATTAAGTTTAAAGATGGAGATTTAGATACTTCCTTTTTTAATGATGATAAATTAGAAGAAAAAGTCCAAATAACAAGTGATGTGATAAGAACAATAAGTAGCAATGTATCCTAGTATATTTACATTTTTATTATTTTCTCAAACTCTAATTTCTTCAATAACATCTAATGAATATATCAATCATTATATTGATCAATCAGATAACAGCTCCTTACTAAAGATAGATTTTTTTGTTATTCAGAATTTATCTATAGAAGATGATGATTTAAAGGAAGAAATGAAAAGCTTAGATAGTTTTTTGTTTTCTAAAGATTTAATTAATCTCAAGGAAGAACCAACAAAATTAGTCCCTTCTCCGATCTACTTAAATATTGAAAATAATTTTTTTATCTCAAATAACATAGAGATTATTCAGAACTCCAAGGAAGAAAAAATACTAATACAAGATATCAAAATAGAACCATTACTATACGAAAGAGTTCCATTTCAGAAAGAAATGCTGGAAATACAAAACAACTTGAACAGAAGTAGGGATTATAGAGTTCTGTATTATAACTCTTGGTATCAGCCTGCTTTTAATAAAAATAAATCTATACCTATAGCAATTGAGTCATTTAAAAAAGATAAAAGACTCTATGGTGAGATAACAATATACAAAGAGAGATTCATTCACATTGCCGGAAGACTAAGACTTGGAGAAAAGTCAGAAGAGGATTATAAGGTTAACGTCGTACCTAATACCTTTAACTTTCAATCACTTCTAGAAGAGATGAAATATAGCGAGAAGTCTAAACCTTTGGAGAGTGATTATTGGATTGAGACGATATTTAATAAAGTAAGCTTAGGACTCTTAGATTTAAGTTACGAAATACCAAAGGAAGACGAAATGTTTACGGATCAATTAATAAAAAAACCTGTCAACTTTTATCGAGATTTATATGAAATAGATAGAGAAGTTAAGATTGAAGCAGGAGAGTTTAATTTTATTGATCATCCATACTTTTCAGTGTTAGTGAAAGTAGAAGAGATTGCTAATTAAGTTCTGATTTTTCAGAAAGATTTTTTTCTAGTTTTTCTAATATTTCTTTCTTTTCACCTGTCGCTTCAATTAATAACGATCTAGTTTTATCGAGGGTTTTTTCTAAAGATAACCAGGGTCCTTTATCGTATAACCTTTGGTTTACAAAGTTTTGATATTTTTCAAAAGTTTGATTAGAGACAGATTCTGGATTATTTACACAAACGAGTCTTTCGGCTAACTCTTTAAAACGTGAATCTTCAAAACCATCCAAAATTTTTGAACGCTCTTCCCAAGGAAGACTGTGAAAACGCTCCATCCAGAGATCATCAGCATCAGAAGGGAAACCTGAGTAGACACTTTGTTCGAGATGTTTCGGAGGTGGATAATTTATTTGATTACTTGCTAAAAGCTCACTGATACGAGTTTGTAATTTAACATTATTTTGAATTTTCCTTGCTCGCTCAACGAGTTGTTCGTGCGGTATGTCTAGATATTCATCAATATTAGGAATCAGATCAGAGGGCATAACAGGCAAACTTTTATTGATTCTTACTTTTCTAATGGCAGTTCCGCTGTTTCCGATTTGCTCTAAGAGTTCTGCATCCGTTAATTCATCAAGCTGGTCTGGATCAAAGTAAAGATCCGCAACAGCCACTTCGTTATTCATTTTAGGATTTTGACCACAAAAAGTTACAGGATAAGTAAATTTCTTTCTTCTGATAACCTCTCCTATCATAGCAAAAGGTTCGGTTTGGAGAATTTCAAGATTTCCAAATTTTGATGCCCCCTTTAATGAGGCTTGCCAAACTGGCTTTGCTTCCTTGAGGATAATCTTTGCAAGTTCAAGCATTTGCACACAATCTGCCAATGCATCATGTGCGTTCTCTATCTCTATAGAGTTGGCATTTGACCAATCTGTTAATTTCATACTTATGTCACCCTCTTCTGTGATGGGTAATTTAAGACTGTTAGGAAAAAAATTAGCGACCAACTGAAGAGTGCTTAGCATATCTAAACGAGAGGCACCTGAAGTATTAGTTATGTATAAAGGTAATAGATTCCAAAAGAATTGCCTCCTGAAAAGCTCTTCATCAAACCTATGTCCATTATATGTAATGTAAACAGCATTTCTTCCTTTAGACCACTCTAGCCAGGTAGATCTTAGAAGTTTCATCATGTCATAATGTGACATAGCATCCTCTTCGAGTGATTCAACCTTCTTATGAACTAAAAAAGCTTCTGGAGATGGGACAACCCATGGAAGCATTTTGCAGCCTATGTCTTGAGAGTGTTCTTCATAGAGAGATTCATCTGTGAGAATTGATCCTACTTGTATTATTTGAGAAAAATTTATGTCTAAGCCAGTTGTTTCTGTATCTGTAAAAATATAACAAGCGTCTGCATTTAGTTGTGACATAAATTATTTGTAATATGCGTTATCTCTATAACTATGATCAGTTACATCTTGAACGCTTTTTAGACCTTCTACTTGTTCCAGTAGTGTTTTTTCGACACCATCTTTAAGAGTTAAATCAACCATTCCACAACCTTGACACCCTCCTCCAAATTGAAGGATGGCCTTTTCTCCATCTAGCACTTCAATTAGTGAAACTTCACCCCCATGGGATGCGAGTCCAGGGTTAACTTCAGCATAAAGGACATAATTTATCTTATCTTCTATTGTTGCGTTATCACTAATTTGGGGTAGTTTTGCATTCGGAGCTTTAATCGTTAAAGTGCCACCAAATTTATCTGGAGAATAATCAACCTCGGCGTCTACAAGAAAATTAATAGAATTTTCTTCCAGAAAAAGTTTAAATTCAAATTCATTAACCAATCTAAATGCTGATAGATCTTCGTCATCTTTAGCATATGCAATGCAAGTTTCAGCTCGTGGAGTTCCTGGTTCGCTCACAAAAATTTTTATCCCGCAAGTCCCATCATCTTGCGATGAGAGTAGATCTTGTAAATATGTTGCAGCTGACGGTGTAATTGACATTTCTTCCATTTTATCATTCTATCAAATTTATCTAGTGACAGCAGATATGTTAAAATAGTTTTTCAGACTGTGTTTACAAAAACAGAATTTAAAAAGTTACTCAACAGCAGGATTATTATTCTGGACGGTGCTATGGGTACAGAGATTCAGAAACACACGCTTACTGAAGAAGATTTTAGAGGTCAGCAATTCGCAGACTGGGGTTCTGAACTAAAAGGTAATAATGACCTACTAACATTAACTAAGCCTGATTTAATAAAAAATATTCATCAAGGTTTCATTGCTGCGGGCTGCGATATTATTGAAACTAATACATTCAACTCTAATAGCACTTCTCAATCAGACTATGGCTTAGAGAGTATTGTTTATGATCTCAATTACCAAGGTTCTAGGCTGGCAAAAGACATTGCTAGAGAGTCTTCTAAGAAAATACTTGTAGCTGGCGTGGTTGGACCAACAAATAGAACAGGTTCTTTATCTCCAGATGTTACTGACCCGTCTGCCAGAAACACTTCATTTGATGATTTGAAGATGGATTATAAAAATTGTATCAATGGTCTCATGGATGGAGGAGCTGACATTGTATTAATTGAAACAGTTTTTGATACTCTCAATGCAAAAGCAGCTATATTTGCTTATCTTGAAAAATGCGAAGAAATTGACTTCGAAATTCCACTAATGATATCCGGTACTATTACCGATGCATCAGGTAGAACTTTATCAGGACAAACAGTAGAGGCCTTTTGGGCTTCAGTGTCACATGCGAAACCAGATTCAATTGGATTTAATTGTGCCTTAGGAGCTGAACAGCTTAGACCACACATCAAAAGAATTAGTGAAATTGCAAATACGGCCGTCAGTGTGCATCCAAATGCAGGTCTGCCAAACGAAATGGGTGGGTATGACCAGTCACCCGGTGAGATGTCTCGCTTTATAGAAGATTTCTGTAATGATGAATTTATCAACATTGTAGGAGGTTGTTGTGGAACGACAACCGATCACTTAAAGGCAATTGCATCCAAGATATCAAAGAAACCGCCCAGAAAGATACCCAAGCATAAACCTGTAACGTTTTTGAGTGGTTTAGAACGTTTAAATATTGAACAAAAAAGTCTTTTCGTTAACGTAGGAGAAAGAACTAATGTCACCGGATCAAAGAAATTTGCGCGCCTGATAAAAGAAAAACAATATGATGAGGCGCTAGAGGTGGCAAGAGAACAAGTAGAACTTGGTGCTCAAATAATTGACATTAATATGGATGAGGGCATGCTCGACGCAAAGCATGAGATGGATTATTTCTTAAAATTGCTTGCAACCGAACCAGCAATTAGCAAAGTACCAGTAATGATTGATTCTTCTAAATGGGAAGTTATTGAAGCTGGTTTAAAGATTCTCCAAGGCAAATGCATAGTTAATTCAATTAGCCTTAAAGAAGGAGAAGAAGATTTTCTATATAAAGCTAAGTTGTGCCAAAAATATGGAGCTGCAGTTATTGTCATGCTGTTTGATGAAAAAGGACAAGCAGATTCACTAGAAAGAAAAAATATAATCTCTAAAAGATCCTACGAAACTCTCACAAGAATAGGTTTTGATCCCTCGGATATAATTATAGATCCTAACGTTTTTGCTGTTGCTACAGGGTTGGAAGAGCATAACAACTATGCCGTTGATTTTATTGATTCTTGTAAGTTTATTATCAACAACCTTCCGGAGGCTAAGATTTCAGGAGGTATTAGCAATGTCTCTTTCTCCTTTAGGGGCAATGATACTGTCAGAGAGGCCATGCATTCAGTGTTTCTCTATCATGCAATTAAAAATGGATTGTCTATGGGGATAGTAAATGCCGGTCAGTTGGTTGTTTATGAAGAAATAGAACCCGAGCTAAAAGTTCTAGTGGAAGATGTGATTTTAAATAGAAATCCTGAAGCAACAGAGAAGCTGGTAGAAAAAGCTTCAGAATATCTAAATACAGAAAAGAAGATTTCTAAAAATGATGAAAAATGGCGAGATGATTCTGTTGAAAATAGAATATCTCATGCACTTATTAATGGAATTAATAAATTTATTATTGAGGATGCTGAAGAGGCTAGAATAAAACTGCCCTCCCCTGTAAAAGTTATTGAAGGTCCATTGATGGATGGTATGAATATAGTTGGGGATCTATTTGGTGAAGGAAAAATGTTTCTTCCACAGGTTGTAAAAAGTGCAAGAGTCATGAAAGAGGCTGTAGCGTATCTTGTTCCCTACATTGAAGAGTCAAAAGATACAAAATCATCATCAAACGGTAAAGTAATTATGGCTACTGTAAAGGGTGATGTTCATGATATTGGTAAGAATATAGTTGGTGTCATCATGCAATGTAATAACTTTGAAGTTATTGATTTAGGGGTCATGGTTCCGGCGGAAAAAATTATACAAACAGCCATTGATGAAAAAGCCGATTTTATAGGTCTTAGTGGACTCATAACTCCCTCTCTTGATGAAATGATAAATATTGGTGAAGAGATGACTAAAAAGAATTTGAATATTCCAATATTGATTGGTGGTGCAACAACCTCTAAAGCTCATACGGCTCTAAAAATTGAGCCTTCCTATGGTTCTGGCCAAACTATACATGTAACAGATGCCTCTAGAAGTGTCGGGGTGTTACAAAAACTTGTCTCCGAAGATTCAAGAGACGGATTCATAGCAGACATTAAAGAAGATTATGTAAAAACAAGATTGCGATTGGCAAATAGCGATTCCAAACCGTTGCTTAGCCTTTCAGAAGCTAATAATAATAAATTTCAGTATGACTGGGATAATTACCAAGCAACTATCCCTACTTTTCTAGGAGAAAAGAAAATAACAGGTATAAAAATTCAAGATTTGAGAGCCTATATAGATTGGACCATATTTTTTAGATCCTGGGATCTTGCTGGACAATTTCCAAAGATATTAAAAGATGATGTTGTCGGAGAAGCAGCAACGAACCTTTACGAGGACGCTTTGACTATGCTCGATGAAATACAAAATGAAGACTTTATAGAATTAGAAGCGGTAATAGGTTTTTGGCCGGCCCACCAGGTCAATCATAATGAGATCAGTATCTTTGACATCAATAAAGAAAATGAAATTTTTCGATTGAATTGCTTGAGACAACAAAAACCTCAAGGTATTCGACCCAATTTCTGTTTAGCAGATTTCGTTACGCCCGCTGAGCATAATAAAGACGATTATATTGGGGGTTTTGCAGTTTCAGCTGGCAAATCAGTAGAGGAAAAATGTCTTGAATATGAAAGAAATAATGATGACTATTCTTCGATAATGCTTAAAGCACTTGCGGATAGATTGGCCGAAGCTATGGCCGAATATGTTCACGAAAAGGTAAGAAAAGAATTTTGGGGATACGCCTCTGAAGAGCAACTTACAAATGAAGAACTAATCAGAGAAAAATATGTAGGTATAAGACCAGCTCCAGGATATCCGGCTTGCCCAGATCACTCTGAAAAAAATAAATTATTTGAATTATTAAATGCTAATAATTTAGTAGATATATCTTTAACTGAGAATTTTGCAATGTATCCAGCCGCTTCAGTTAGCGGTTGGTACTTCTCACATCCTGAAAGCAAGTATTTTGGTGTAGGTAAAATTGGAATGGATCAAGTAAAGTTTATTTCAGAATCACGTAAAGAAGATTTGGAAATAACTAAAAAACATTTAAGACCTAATCTTGATTAAGGTTACCAAGGATAATTACAAAAAACTTTTTCTAGAAAAGAAAGTCTTCTTTGAAGAACAGATTGATAACAAGGCCCCTAAAGATTACTTTGAATCGAATTATCGTGCCTTTAGGCATAGAGCTGAATTTAGTATTCTGAGAAAAGACAGTCAATTATTCTATGGGATGACAATCGATGGAAAAAAAGAAGCTGTAAATAGTTTTCCAATAGCTAGTAATCTTATACAAGAACTTATGGTTCTAATGTTAGATAAAATAAATAATCACGCAGAACTTTCGAGCAAGCTATTTCAAATTGAATTTCAGTCCTCAAGAAATGGGGAAGCATTGATTAGCCTTATCTACCATAAACAGCTCGGCCAAGACTGGTTAAATATAGCGAGCATAATTTCTGAGGAATATTCGATTTCCATCATAGGAAGGAGTAAAAAACAGGTGGAAGTCATAGGAAAGGATTTTGTTACTGAAATCTATAACTATTCAAATAAAGCTTTTCCATTAAGGTTGTATGATCAATGCTTTAGTCAAACCAACCCGGATATCTGTGATGAAATGTTAGATTGGGTTTCTACTTATTCTCAGAAACAAATGAGGGATGTAATGGAACTACATTGTGGACTGGGAACTTTTACAATACTCTTGAGTCATATATTTAATAAAGTTTTAGCCACCGAGAACAGCAGGCCCAGTATTAAAGCTTTAAAAATCAATATAGATCTAAATAAAAGAAAAAATATATTTTTTGGAAGATTATCTGGCAAAGAAACTCTAGAAGCTTTTCAAGGAAAGAGATACTTTAGAAGACTGGATGGGATAAATTTAGACGAATTCAAATTGGAGACTATTTTTTTGGACCCTCCTCGTGAAGGACTTGATAAAAATACACTTGAAGAATTAAAGGATATAAAAAATATAATATATATATCTTGCGGGTTTGAATCTTTTGTAAGGGATCTAAAACAACTAAAAGAGACTCATCGAATTGTGAGGACTGCTATGTTCGACCAGTTTCCTTATACCGACCATATAGAGTCCGGTGCAATTCTTGAAAGAATTACACCGGTTTAAATATCTATAACTTGGCTTCAAGCTCGGGAAGAGCATCAAATAAATCAGCAACTAATCCATAATCTGCTACTTGGAATATGGGCGCTTCTTCGTCTTTATTGATTGCCACTATGACTTTACTGTCTTTCATTCCCGCGAGATGCTGAATGGCACCAGAAATACCAACAGCAATATATAAATCAGGTGCAACAATCTTTCCAGTTTGGCCAACTTGCATATCATTAGGAACAAATCCAGAATCCACTGCTGCTCTCGAAGCACCTATAGCCGCCCCTAATTTGTCTGCAATACCATTCAATAAACTGAAATTATCTCCATTTTGCATTCCTCGACCGCCGGATATAACAACATCAGCTGCCGTAAGCTCTGGTCTATCAGATTCTGCAATCTCTTCTTTGATGAATGATGATATGGCAGCATCTGCATCGTTATCAACTTGTGTAATAGTTGCACTACCTCCAGTTGACGCACATGCATCAAAGCCTGTTGTTCTAACTGTTATAACTTTGACAGAATCTGTGCTTTGAACAGTTGCGATACAATTTCCTGCATATATTGGTCTTTCGAAGGTATCTTCAGAAACAACAGCGCTGATATCAGAGACTTGTGAGACATCCAATTTGGCAGCTACTCTAGGCATGAAATTTTTCCCATTTGTCGTTGCCGGTGTAATTATATGAGAATAACCATCTGCAAGCTCAACTACTAGGTTTCCTATATTTTCTGCTAATGCGTTTTTATAGCTTTCTTTATTGGCTAATAAAATTTGATTGATACCTGGAATTTGAGATGCCGCGTCTGCAACTGAATCACAATCTGATCCAGCGATTAAGATGTCAATATCTCCACCTATTTCCATTCCTGCTGCAACTGCATTAAGAGTTGCTACTTTTAATTCAGAATTATCGTGTTCTGCTATAACTAATATACTCATGAAATCACCTTTGCTTCATTTTTTAATTTATCCACTAATTGGTCAATACTCTCAACCATTATTCCTGCTGCTCTTTCTGGAGGCGGACTAACTTTTAAGGTATTTTGCCTTGGCGTTAAGTCTAATCCTAATTCTGTTGACTGCAGAGTTTCTAAGGGTTTCTTTTTAGCTTTCATAATATTGGGCAAAGAAGCATACCTTGGTTCATTTAGCCTTAGATCAGTAGTTACAATAGCCGGGAGGTCAAGCAAGAGAGTTTGCAATCCACCATCTACCTCTCTAGTCACCTCTACTTTTCCATCTTTTATATCTACTTCAGAAGCGAATGTACCCTGAGGTGCATCTAGCATTGCAGCCAGCATTTGGCCCGTTTGATTAGCATCACCATCAATGGCTTGCTTACCAAGTATTATTAAATCAGGACTTTCCTTTGCAACCACTTCTTTTAAAGCTTTCGCAATTCCTAATGGCTCCACTGCCTCAGAAGTTTCAACTAGAATAGCTCTATCTGCTCCTAACGCTAAACAAGTTCTTAGTTGTTCTTGTGAAGTAGCATCGCCCACAGAAACAGCAATGACTTCTTCTGCCTTGCCTGCTTCTTTTAACCTAACAGCCTCTTCAATAGCTATTTCACAAAATGGATTTATTGCCATCTTGGCATTGCTTAGATCAGGACCACTTTCATCAGATTTAGCTCTAACTTTAACGTTGTAATCTACAACTCTTTTTATTGGTACGAGAATCTTCATATTATTTTTCCTTCTATGGTAAAATTCAAGTGCGTATTCTATAACTGCTGCCCCTCTCAATACAAATAAATAAAAAGTATGGAAAATATAGAAAGAGAATCGATGGAGTATGATGTTGTCGTAGTTGGTGCCGGACCGGCGGGATTATCTACAGCAATTCGGCTTAAACAGCTAGCAAATGAGCAATCTAAAGAGATTTCTATTTGTGTTGTTGAAAAAGGATCAGAGGTAGGAGCTCATATACTTTCTGGTAATGTTTTTGATCCTAAAGCACTTAATGAATTGATTCCAGACTGGAAAGAACTCAAAGCTCCATTAAATTCACCTGTAAAGAAAGATTCAGTTAGATATTTACTTAACGAGAATTTTAATTTCTCTATCCCGACTTTATTTGCAACGACGTTCAAGAATCATGGAAACTACATCATGAGCTTAGCTAATTTCTGCAGATGGATGGCCGAATATGCAGAAGGCCTAGAGATAGATATTTTTCCAGGTTTTACAGCTTCTGAATTAATTTATGATAATGGTAAAGTTGTGGGTATCTCTACAGGAGATATGGGAATTAATGAAGCAGGTGAAAAAAAGCCATCTTTTGAACCGGGTATCAATCTGCTAGCAAAATACACTATCCTCTCAGAGGGATGTAGAGGACATTTGGGGAAGCAAGCAATCAAACAGTTTAATCTTGATGCAGACAGTGATCCCCAGCACTACGGCATAGGCTTTAAGGAAGTATGGGATTTAGACCCTGAACTCCACGAAGAAGGACTAGTTGTCCATACTATGGGGTGGCCTGCTGCAAAGGGAGTACTTTCCGGCTCCTATCTATATCATGGTGAAAATAACCAGGTATTCCTTGGCTACATAGTTCCTCTTGATTACGACAATCCTTCTATCAGTCCTTTTGATGAGTTTCAGCAATGGAAGCACCATAGCTCTATTCAAAAATATCTTAAAGGTGCTACGCGGACCGCTTATGGCGCTAGAGCATTAATAAAAGGTGGTCATCAATCCATGCCAAAGATGCATTTCCCTGGTGGCATGTTAGTAGGCGACGATGCCGGCACGATGAATTTTCCTAGAATTAAAGGAACTCATACAGCAATGAAATCTGGAATGATTGCGGCTGAAAGCCTATTCGAAGAATTTTGCAAAGAAGAACCGAGGGATGATGTGTCAACTCTTTCTTCTAATCTAAAGGCTTCTTGGTTAGAAAAAGAATTACATACTGCTAGAAATTTCCTACCTTTTATTCATAAATATGGAACTCTACTTGGAGTCGCTCTAGCGGGAGCAGATCAACTTATTTTTAGAGGTAAACTACCTTTTACGCTTCATCATGACACTCCCGATCATGAATGCTTGAAAGAGTCCTCAAAAATGCCAAAAATTGAATATCCCAAACCAGATGGTATTTTGAGTTTTGATAAGCTATCTTCTGTCTTTCTTTCAAATACTAATCATGAAGAAGATCAGCCATGTCATCTTGTATTAACTGATCCTTCTATTCCCCTGCTAGTAAACTTGCCCAAATATGACGAGCCAGCTCAGAGGTATTGCCCGGCAGGTGTCTACGAGATAGTAGAAAAAGATGGTGAAAAGAAATTTCAAATTAATGCTCAAAACTGTGTGCATTGTAAAACTTGTGATATCAAAGACCCCTCTCAGAACATTAATTGGGTAACACCTGAAGGTTCTGGTGGTCCAAATTATCCAAATATGTAATAGAAACAATTACTTAAGATATTTACTTAAATAATGCTGATTTATTTTACTTTTTTAGTTAAAAAGAGTTGCAAAAAAAATAAAAGACTATAATATACATTGTTACCTATCAGACCGACTTAGAACCAACTCGAGACGAAGAAAGAGAGAGAAAGATAGGTTAGAGAACGAAAAGTGAAAGCTCTAGAAAACAGCTAGCAAAAAAAGTTTTTTAGACCACCAAGATTAAAAGAGAAATTAATCAAGGAGCTAAACAAAATCTCAGTTTAGACGCTTTCGAACTCGAACTAAGACAGAGCATAAGCTCTGTTTTTTTTTGTCAGTCTAGTTTGTAGAATATTTTATGACTATAAATTCCATGCTGACCATCCACCTCTTCACATAGATCAATTAACTTATAGAAGACATTTCTTGATATTAATCCTTCTAGATTTTTTCTCACTACGATGTAAGGAGATGGTTCACTTGAATTTTTATTTATTTCCACTCTAAGGGGATGACTATCGTTTAATTCAAACAATTCGTCAGTATTGGTTTTAAAAGTGATGACTTGATTATTCTCAACCTCCTGGATATCAAAATCAGTAATCAGAAATGGCTTGTCTTCCACTTCTATTTTAATTTTTTCAATAGGCGTAACTAAAAAATATTCATCTCCATCTAGCCTGAGGACTCTGCTAAACAGCTTAACCATCCTTTCTCTTCCTATGGGTGAATTCATGAAATACCATTTTCCTGCCCTATCTATTTTCATATGGACATTTTCACATAAGGGAGGATTCCAATCTTCAACTGGCGGATAGCTGTCCTCGTCTAATTTTGATAGTTCTGTAAAAATTGATGATAAAGAATTGTTGCTCATTTTTATAAGTATTCAGATATTATTAACTGCATTGCAATTATAACTAAGATCAATCCCAAGCCCTTCTCAAAATAACCAAAGAATTTAATAAATCTACTTTTAAATACCTGACTTGTAAAAACATAGCCAATAAAAGAAAACCAAATGAAAGTAGCTAAAGCCATATAAAGACCATAAATAATTAGTCTTTCAGTATTATCGGTATTTAAAACTACTCCAAATAAAGTAATAAAAAATAACAATGCTTTGATGTTAGTAATATTAGTTATTAAACCAACCACGAAGCCATTAGTATTTGACCACTTACTGCCGTTAGGACTATATTCAAAACTAGAAGTTCTCATTACAGAGGAAACTCCTAAATACAAGAGGTAACCAGAACAGATATATTTAAGAATGGATAAATAAAATTCATTTGAAGTGATTAAAAGAACAATACCTGTAATAGCAAGAATCGAATGGAAAAGAATTCCTGATCCAATTCCAAATGCAGTCCAAATCGTTACATTCCTTCCATGGCGCAAGCTTTGTCTTGTGATTAAAAAAAAGTCAGGGCCTGGGCTCATAACAGCGAACATATGAAGAAAAACTACGGTTATAAATTCAGTCACAATAAAGTTGGTTCAATTTCTAATTTAATATTAGTTTTCAAATGCACATCATTTATGACTTCGTTTGCAAAACTTAAAATTTCATTACCTGTAACTTGCTCATAGGAAACTAAGACTAGTGAATGTTGGGCCGACATACCTACATCCCCCTTTTTTTTTCCTTTCCATCCAAGTTTCTCTAAAAGGTATGCAGAGGGTATTTTTATTGAATCGCCAACATCATATGTAGGAATTTCTGCATCTAAATTTAAAGTATCAATATCTTTTTTATTGATTAAAACATTCTTAAAGAAACTACCCACATTAGGATAGACATGGTGGTCAGGTAGGACACGCTTTCTAACATCAACCACTAAATCAAAGACTTTTTTTGGACTTATACTAGAATCATTCAGTCCCTGTAAGTGGATCTCATCTTTTAACGACTGATAGGATGTATTAACTTTAGCATGAGAGCTTGTAGTGAAAGTTACAGATAAAATTAGTAGTTCTCGCCTTTCTTGAAAGACACTAGTTCTGTAGCCAAATTCACATTGCTCATTTGTTAGAGTTTCATAATCATTAGTATCAACATTGAAAACTAAAACTTTTTTTATTGAACTTGATATTTCAGACCCATAAGCTCCTATGTTTTGTATCGGTCCAGCACCAACAGTGCCTGGTATTAAGGCTAGATTTTCCAAGCCAAATTTATTGTTTAAAAGAGTCCATTTTACAAAATCATGCCAATTCTCACCTGAAGCTACCTCTGTTGTATCTTCATCAATAACCTTAATTCCTTTTAAAGAATTTTTAACCACTAATCCTTCAATCGAATTTATTGGTACTATATTTGTTCCTTCTCCTATCAAAATAATAGGTAAATTATTAACTTTTGAAAACTCTACAATATCAACTAGTTCATTCTCTTTTGTAAGTTCACAGAAGAAATTAGCCTTCTCTTTAACTTTTAAAGCATTCAAGTTTGATAAAGAATACTGTTCTACAAACTTCATTTAATTTGCCTAGCTATTTCAATTGCTCTTTTTAAGTCAGTTTCAGTATCAACTCCTAAATGGAATTTACCAACTGATTCAGTGGCAAAAATCATCTCTCCATTATCCATAGCCCTCATTTGCTCTAAATTCCTTTCAATTTCATTATGTGTTTGTTGCCAGGAAACAAAAGATCTTAAAAAACCAGCTTTATATCCATAAATTCCAAGGTGCTTTTTAGCTCTTGCTATATCTAACTTATTTCCTTCTCTCGAAAAGTCTTCAACCAAACCATTCGATCCTATCCAGATTTTTACTACATTTTGGTCATTTAGATCATTTTCTTTTAAATCAGAAAAAAGAGTGACCATATTGGCGTTCTTTTCTGCGGCAAGATTAGCTAAATTATCGATATCTTTTGGGTCTATGAAAGGTTCGTCTCCTTGAACATTAATAACGATATCATCATCCATGAATTGAAGCACGTCACAAGTTTCGGCAAGTCTATCTGAACCTGTTTGATGATTGGTGCTAGTTAGGACTGATTTTATTCCGTTCAGATCACAGTGTTCGATAATTTCTTGAGAATCTGTAGCTACGTGTATTGAATCAGCCTTACTCTCTTTAACCTGCCCTACAACTCTTTGGATTAAGGTTTTACCTTCAATTTCTTTTAGGGGTTTGCCGGGTAACCTCGTTGAGCCAAGTCTTGCAGGAATAAGAACCTTAAAGCTCATCAGAGAGATTTCTAGCCTCTTCAGGAAGCATCACAGGGATACCATCTTTAATAGGATAAGCAAGCTTACTTGTTTTACAAACAAGCTCATCACCAATTTGCTCCAGAGAATCTTTAGATACAGGACAAACTAGGATATCTAAAAGTTTTTTATCAATTTTAATCATTATTATTTCGCAAGTTTATTTATAATTTTATCTGCAATCTCCTCGTCTTCGAACTTAGCTTCAACGGATAAATACCATAGATTCTTATTATCCATATCTAGGCATCTGACAGCATCTTTCTCTGTCATTATAATGGGTAATGAATCATTAAAATCAAGATCCTCTTCAAGAAATTGATAATGATCAGGAAAGCTATGCTGAATAGGGTTTAAGCCTAAACTAGAGAGTGTTTTATAAAATTTAGCTGGATTACCTATCCCAGCTACCGCATGAACATTTTTTGACAAAGGCCACGCATTTGCCTTAAATCTTTTATTGTCCACTATTCTTGCCCATTCAATGGGTTGATAATTCATTAAATACTTATTGTGTTTAGTGTCCAGCTCTACAACCTTAGAAGAACTCACAACGAAATCAGCTGCCTCTATACGCTCAAGAGGTTCTCGTAATGGGCCAGCAGGTAAACATAATCCATTTCCTATTCCCCTGTTTCCATCAAATATCACAATCTCTAGGTCTCTATCCATCTTATAGTGCTGTAAACCATCATCGCTAATAACAATGTCCGTGTCCGTATCAAGCAATAATTTTCTTATGGCAGCAATCCTATTTGAAGATATACAAACCGGCCTAGAGGTATTCTTAAAAATTATAATTGGTTCATCACCGCTGAGTTTTACTGAGGTATCATTATCTACAATTATTGGATTTTTTGAGGAATTCCCTCCATAGCCTCTAGAGACGATACCTGGCTTATATCCCCTACTCTCTAAAAGCTTAGTAAGCCAAATCACCATAGGTGTTTTACCTGTGCCACCCACAACAATATTACCTACAACAATTACAGGCACATCTGGTTTCCACGATAATTTTGGTTGGTTGGTGAATCTTTCTCTTTTTCGTTGAGCAGCAAATTTAGTCAAGATCGAAAGTGGCCATAAGAGCCAAAGCCATAACTTATTTTGATACCAGCTTTGTTCAATAAAACTTACAGAAGATAAATCATTAATATCCTGCTCTACTAGTTCTGGCATTAAGTCTTTATCTTTCGTTTGAGTTGGGTCATCTTTGAATTGATTTCTATGCAACTCTGCATATTTACCATCCTGAGAAATGAGTGTTTCATGATTACCAACTTCAACAATCTTTCCATGCTCTAGCACTACGATTTTGTCCGAGTTTTCAATCGTTGATAATCTGTGAGCTATAACCAGAGTGGTCCTATTACGTGTTAATTCTTGAAGCGCTTCTTGAATATAATTTTCTGATTCAGAATCAAGAGCAGATGTAGCTTCATCAAGAATTAATATAGGTGCATCTTTCAAGATCGCTCTTGCTATTGCTATTCTTTGTCTCTGGCCTCCTGATAACAAGACCCCATCGTCGCCTGCCGTTGTTTCATAACCATCAGGAAGTGCTTCTATAAATTCATGAGCATTTGCTTTCTTCGCAGCTATCTTAATTTCTTCTAAGCTTCTTTCAGAGCCGCCGTAGTTTATGTTGTTGGCAATAGTGTCATTAAAAAGAGTAATATTTTGGCTGACCAGGGCTATATGTGATCTAAGATTTTTTATGTCGTAATCAGTTAACGAGATGTCATCAACTTTAATTTCTCCCTCAAAATCATCATAAAATCTTGGTATTAAACTCATTAAAGTTGTTTTACCTGCTCCAGATTTACCGACGAAAGCAACAGACTCACCATCTTCTATTTGAAGATTTATATCACTCAAAACATTATTTGAAAGTCCCTTGTAAGAAAAAGAAACAGAATCAAAACTTATCTTTCCTTCAATACTTGTAGCTGAATGTAAACCTTCATTCTTTTCTGGCTCTTCATCTAATTGATCAAAGATATCCTCGGCTGCAGCAAGACCTTTTTGTATTTGACTATTTATCTCAGAAAGCTGTCTAACAGGTTTAGCAAGCATGCCGGCAGCACTAAAAAAAGCAATGAAAGTCCCAGGTGTCATTTCAGAAACAACAGAAGCATCTAAAGCTAACCAAGTTATGAGTGCTAGAGCTGCTGATACAAACATCTGCACTAAAGGGGAAGCAATAGAATTTGTAGCCTCCAATTTTAGGTTCTGTTTTCTGTTATTGTCGCTTGCCAGATTAAATCTTTTTATTTCGTACTCTTCCCCACCAAAGGACTTAACTTCCTCATATCCATTAATCGTTTCAGATGCTACATGTGTTACATCTCCCATGGCTGTTTGAATTTTTCCACTTATCTTTCTTAATCTTTTGGCAGCAACACCAACTATTAAAGCTATAAAAGGAGCAGCGATAAAAAGGAAAAGAGCAAGTTTCCAATTTAAAAACATTAGGTATGTGATCAAGCCGATCACGAGCAGGCCTTCTCTTATGAAAATCTTTAATGCATTAGTTGCTGCACCAGTCACTTGCATTACATTAAATGTAATTCTTGAAATTAAATGACCTGAGCTATGCAGGTCATAATAAGAACTGGGAAGTACGGTTAACTTTCGAAAAAGTTCTGTTCTGATGTTATGAACCAATCGATTAGAAATCGAAGATAGGAGGTAATTACCAACAAAGAAGCCTAAACCTCTAACGAAAGCTATTGCTATTAATGCCAAGGGAAGTATTAAACGTAGATCGGCAACTGGATTATTGACGTGATCTATAACTCTTTTTAACCATTCTGTAGCCGCTACTTGAGAGCCAGAATATATAGCAAAACCTAAGATACTTAATATAAACAAAGGAATATAAGGCAAGACATAAGAAAGTAATCTACCGTATAGTTTTAAGCTGGATAACTCCTTATTCCTTTTACCCATTACACTATTCTAAGCTTAAGAGCCTATTCAGTCGACTAGAGACATTTTGGTCATGAGTTGCAATAATCAAAGTAATATCTTTTTCTGAAATCATATTCATTAAAAGGTCCATAAAAATTTGAACATTCTGACTATCCAAATTACCAGTAGGCTCATCCATTACAAGAAACGATGGATCATTTGACATAGATCTTGCTATGGCTACTCGTTGCCTTTCTCCGCCAGACAATTGATTTGGATTATTCTTTTCCTTACCATCTAGGTTTACTTGAGATAATAGAGATTGTGCCTTGGTAAGAGCTTCATCTTTTGATTTGCCCGATAGCATTGCCGGTAAGGCTATATTTTCCAATGTTGATAATTCCGATAGAAGATGATGAAACTGATAAACAAATCCTATTTCTTTGTTCCTGAAAACAGATCGTTCATCAGAGTTTAACTCTGTAATATTTTCTCCTTTGACGAACACCTTGCCAGAGTTTGGTTGCTCTAATCCACAGATAATATGTAAAAGTGTAGACTTGCCAGAACCTGATGCGCCTATTAACCCTAGACTTTCTCCTTTATTCAAAGATAGAGAGAAGTTATCTAATACAGTTAAAGATGAATCATTTGCCTCAAATATTTTAGAAATATTTTGCACTTCTAAAATTTGCTTACTCATACTTTAGAACCTCCACTGGATCAATTTTAGAAGCTAGTCTTGCTGGATAAATTGTAAATATTAAGCAGAAAAGGAAAGTAATAATGCAAATTGTAGAAATCCATTCAAACCTAATATCAATTGGAAAATAGTCTATGAAGTAGACTTGCAAAAAGCTCACGCCTGTTAAGGACTCCAAGAAATCGATTATCAGTCCGAAGTTCAAAGAAACTATTAAGCCTAGTAAGCAGCCAAATAAAATCCCCATAGATCCAACCAAGCTTCCAAAAATTAAAAATATATTTCTAATGGTTGCGGTTGTTGCGCCCATGGTCATGAGAATAGCAATCTGAGGCTTTTTTTCATTCACTGTCATCACCAACATTGACATCAAGTTGTATGCCGAAAGTACTATGAGCATGAATAACATTAAAGCCACTAAAAATCTTTCATTCTGAATAGCCTCAAATAAAGTGCCGTAGTTTCGCTTCCAAGTACTTGACTGATATCTTTGCTCTCTAGATTCTTGTAAATTCGCCAGGTCTGACTTTACTTGATAATCAGCAGCAAATAGATCTCGATACTTAATTCTAACTCCATTGATAGAATCATTCATTCTTAATAATTTTGATGCATTTGAAATATTCATATAAGCAAAACTTTGATCCAATTCAGGTGCGCCAACGCTAAAAATTGCACTTATTTTAAATTTTTTAGTTCTTGGAAATATCCCAGCTAGACCCAATCCAGTATCAGGAACAAGAACGTTTATAAAATCTCCTACTTTTATTCCAAGTTGAAAGGCAAGAATGTCACCAACTATAAGATTGTAGCCATCTGCTTCAAGACTATTAAAAGCGCCCTCAACTATATGATCATTTATAGCCGAAACCGTTTTTTCATACTTTGGCTCCACTCCAAATAAATAAATACCTTTAAGAAAAGAACCTGAACTTACCAACCCTTGCGTTTCTATGTAAGGTGCAACTCCCTTTACTTCGGGATTTTCATTAAGCGTATCTCTGATTGAGACAAAATCATCAATTTGTATATCACCAAGTATCGAGGCGTGAGGAATAGTTTCTAAAATCCTATCTTTTAATTCTCTTTGGAAACCATTCATTACAGAAGTCACCAATATCAGAATTGTAAGACCCAGTGTGATGCCAAATATGGCCATCCCAGAATGAAATGAAACAAACCCTTTTCTTCTAGGACGAAAATATTTGAGTGCTAAAAAAATAGATATATTTTTCATACGAATCCTATACCAATTTTGAGTTTATTTAAGCGGTATTAGCCTTTTCTTCCTTCTTTTTATAAGGTGGTACTAGTCCTGCAAGTTTCATTAAATTGAATCTTGTTTGCTTATAAACGGCTTTAGCATGACTAAATTCCTTAAACCCATCGTATCCATGATAAGAACCCATTCCGCTAGGTCCTACTCCACCAAAAGGCAAATCTTCCATTTGTATATGAGAAATTACGTCATTTACCGTAACCCCTCCAGAAGTCGTATTATTTAAAACATAGTCCTTTTCATTATTGTCGCCGCCAAAGTAATAGAGCCCCAAAGGCCTGTCTTTACTGTTTATATAATCAACAGATTCAGAAACCTCTTTATAAGTCTTTACAGGAAGCACAGGACCAAATATCTCTTCTTGCATAATTTTCATATCTTCAGAAGGATTTAAGACAATAGTCGGTGGAATTTTATGATGCGGTTGTTGCGAGAAATCATCATTAGAAGGATTAATTTCCACTATCTCAGCACCCTTCTCTTTTGCATCTTCAAGATAACTTTGTATTCTATCGAAATGGCGTTGATTAATAATAGATGTAAAGTCATCGTTATCTTTCATGGTAGGAAACATTTCTGATGTGACTTCTACACTAGCTTTAACGAACTCATCGACTTTATCTTCAGGCACTAAAGCATAATCAGGAGCCAAGCAGATCTGACCAGCATTCATGGTTTTTCCTTGCATCACTCTTGCAGCTGCTTCTTTTATTTTTGTATCCTTACCGATTACTACTGGAGATTTTCCCCCTAATTCAAGTGTAAGAGGTACAAGATTTTCTGAAGCGGCCTTCATGACATGCTTGGCAATGGCAGTGCCACCAGTAAAAATAAGATGATCAAATGCCAAACCACTAAATGCAGCGCCAACTTCAGCATCACCAACAAACACAGCCATTTCAGATTCATCAAAATACTCTTCAATCATCAATTTTAAAAGATCAGATGTAGCTGGAGTCAACTCAGAAGGTTTATGCATAACTCTATTTCCTGCTGCAATTATTCCTGCCAAAGGAGATAAAGCGAGGTTAATTGGAAAATTCCAAGGGCTAATGGCACCTACAACGCCCTTAGGTTGGTATCTCACCTCAGCTTTTGCTCCCATCAAAGATAAAGCTGAACCAAGAGGAGCTATAGCAGCTTTTCTTTTTTCAGTTTTCATCCATTTTTTTAGATTCTTTTTGGCATGCAGCATTGGACCAATGACTGACTGGACTTCGGTTACACCTGACATCATCGGATCTCTGTTACCAAAATCATGACTTACAGTTTCAATAATTTTCTTATCATACTTAGTCACCATTGCGACAACCCTATCCAATCTATCTGCTCTAACTGAGATGTCTGGTGCACCATCTTTGATATTACAACTCTTCTGTAGATCTAATATACGATGCATCTCTTGTATTGTTTCAGTACTCATTTCTTTCCCCTTTGTTATTAAACTGACCTTTTTGCTTTATCTTTATCGTTTGTTGTCTTGATGGTGTCTCGTATTGCATCCCAATCTTCATCTTTCAGAGGTGATAGCGATTTATAGAAGTTTCCTCCTGTAAGATACTCAGCGCCATCTATTGCAATACATTGTCCATTTAAATAATTACACCCATCAGACATTAAAAATGTAGCTAAGTTTCCTAGCTCTTCCATTTCCCCTACTCTTCCCATTGGATTTTGACTATAACTACTTGAGTCAGAAGATGCCTTATCAGGATCTTGTCCTGGTGAAAGTCTAGCCCATGCTCCTTCGGTAGGGAATGGTCCAGGTGCAATAGCATTGATCCTAATACCTGTTTTGCCCCACTCTGTAGCTAATGATTGAGTCATTGAATAAATGCCGCTTTTGGACATAGCAGAAGGAACGGTAAAAGCACCACCGGTCCATACCCATGTGGCGAGTATTGAGATGATATTTCCACCCATACCCAGCTCTAACCATCTTTTTCCGACTGAATGAGTAACGTAGAAAGTTCCATGAAAAACAATACTGGCGATAGCATCAAAGCCTCTGTGAGAGAGGTCTTCAGTTCTGGATATAAAGTTTCCTGCAGCGTTATTTACAAGACCATGTATAGGACCCTCTTCAAAAATCTCATTAATCGTATTGTCAACATCTTGAGCACCTCTTATATCTAATCCGTAGCATTTGACTGAACCACCCTGCTCGTCCATAAGTTCTTTTGCTGTTTCTTCAAGCACTGATACTCTTCTTCCACAAATTAATACTTCGGCCCCATATTGAAGAAAGTATCGAGACATTTCCTTTCCTAGCCCTGAACCACCACCAGTTACAAGTATTCTCTTCCCTTTTAGTAAGTCTTCTTTAAACATTTTCTCTCCTTAAATTTAGCTCTCTACTATAACAAATAATATTGTATAAACCCTCATTTAGAGTCTTATTGGGAATTTTCAAATACTTCTAGATTTCTATCTTCCCTGTAGCTCTTATCTCTAATCCACTGATGACGTTTATTAAAGAAAATAAAAATTGCTGCAAAAAACATCAAACAGGCTCCGAGCAAATAAGGCAGAGAAGGACTAATAATATAAAGAGGCATAGAAATAATTGGTGAAACTACATGACCTACTGGTATGACCATACCTAAAAAACCACCGGCGGTGCCTTGGTACTCCTTACCTACAGAGAGAGACAAAGATGATGATATCCCCGGACCCAGCATACCTCCGCCTAATCCATAAAAAAATAAGCATATATAGACTTGAACCAAGGAAGAACTGAAGGCATATCCAAAAAGAGATAAGAAATTAAGAATTATTCCTAATTTAATTAAGGTTCCTGGAGAGGTTTGCAATCTATCAGCTACAAGTAACTGGCCATTCAAAACACCCAATGCAGACAACATAAAGCCTACACTGGCAAAGGCTATATAGTTTTCTGATGAAGGCATAATCACATCTTGAAAAAAGAAAGATGAAGTCTGAACTAAAGATGCGTTACAAATACCAAATACTGCTGAAACAATCAGAAAAGGCCATACACGAGAATCAAACATTGAAAGTTTTTTAACCGCTTCTTTGTTAATGACTTTAGAAGGAGATTGTTGGAAAACAACAAATATAATTACAATAAAAGCTCCAGCTGCAAAGAGAAAAAATGGAGCTGTATAAGAAACCAGGAGTAGTAATCCAGCAATAGCGGGTCCAAGAATTCTGCCCATAGAAAAACCGGAATCTAATCTTGCAAATGCTCTACTCCTTGAATCAATTGAAGTGATATCAGCAACCCAAGCACCAGATGAAGGCCTGGTTGCACTTCCAAACATACCATTCAGTAATCTAGCAGCAACTAATAAAAAAAATAATAAGCCACCTGTCAGTAATTCCTTTTGACCTAATGAAATCGTAAAGCTAAATAAGATCAAAGAGATAGCAAATCCAAGTAATCCTATAATAACAATTTTCTTTCTACCCACTGAATCACTAAGAGAGCCCCATACAGGGCTTAAAATCATCCAAGCCAAGGCAGATGATGCGAATATTGAACCAATCTGGATTTCATTTAATCCTAGGTCTCTTGCAATTGGAGGGATGGTTATAAAAATAACAGATTGACCAGCACCCACACAGAGCAGACCTGCCGCCAAAATCCAAATTGTATTAGGAAGCTTTTCTGTGACTTTACTCATAGGTGATTATGAGTAGAAAAACTTTTTTATTATTAATGTCTTTAATAATGTACTCATAATAACTGGTTAAGCTATGAGACCATTCATGCTCATAGACAATAGCTTCTTGAGAAGAGGAATTAAATGTCAGACATTTCTCTAGAAAGTAAGATTTTGAATCTACGTTTACTAAAAAATCTAGTAGTTTTTTTACCTCAGATAATTTACTTTTACTGATCGCAGGGCAGGACCATTTAGGAGAGCTCACTGTCTGGATAATCTCTTCTCTTAAATGATCATTACTAATGGCTATGAAATCTTCATCCTGTATGGTTTTTAATAAGAAGGGTCCATGCTTACCATCACTCTTTTGACTGAAGTGATCAAAGAAAAGCTCTTGATAAGTACTTGAATTTAGTAAAGTATGAAAAAATATTTTATCTGTTACCTGCAGTAATTCGTCATCGACGGACAAAGGAATAAGCCGCAATAACCCATGATCATGCAGACGAATGGTAAACTGCTGATCCTTTGTTAGTTTAAATTTTTCACTAAAAGATAATACTTTAAGACCGTCCATTAAAATCCTTTGATTCCTACAGATTCTCTTATTTGTTTCATTAACGGAGAAGAGTATTCTTTTGCTTTATTTGCACCCTCCACTAGCACCGACTCTACAAAATTCTTATCTTTCATAATCTTTTCGTATTCTTGTTTGAATGGCGATACAAATTCATTGAGATTTTCAAAAAGTACATTTTTTGCATCACCCCAACCCATGCCTTCTTCATATTGTTTTTTTAAATCTAATACTTCAGACTCTGTGGCTATAGCCTTGTATATATTGAAAATATTACAATTCTCATGATCTTTAGGCTCTCCGGGTTCTAAAGAATTTGTTTGTATTTTCATGATAGATTTTCTGAGGACTTTTTCATTAGCAAATACAGGAATAGTATTGTTATAAGACTTACTCATCTTTCTGCCGTCCAATCCAGGAAGAATTCCAGTAACTTCATTAATTTGTGCTTCAGGAGGAGTTAGTAATTCTCCATAATGGTGATTAAATTTTAAAGCTATGTCTCTAGCCATTTCTATATGCTGCTTTTGATCCTGCCCTACCGGAACAAAGTCAGCATTAAACATAAGTATGTCGGCGGCCATCAGAACAGGATAATTAAAGAGGCCCATTGTTATTCCCTTGTCTAGGTCTTTTGTACCTTGTTGTTCATTGTCTGATATGGCAGCTTTATAGGCATGAGCTCTATTTAGGAGACCCTTAGAGGTTAAACAACTTAGTACCCAAGCTAATTCAAATATGTGAGGAATGTCAGATTGACGATAAAAAGTTACTTTGTCTGGATCTAAACCACACGCCAACCAACAAGCCGCTATTTCCAAGCTAGATGTGTGGGTTAAATCAGAATCAGTATTTTTTATTAAAGAATGGTAGTCTGCCAAAAAGAGAAATGATGCTGTATCTGGTTGGTTACTGGCACGAATAGCAGGAAGTATTGCACCAACTAGGTTTCCTAAATGCGGTTCTCCACTAGTAGTAATTCCAGTTAAAACTCTTTGTTGTTTTTTCACAAAATCTCCTCGAAGTATTCTAACTCAACTTATTAATAAAATACTTGATAAGTACGTTCTATTTATTATTATTTATTAAGAATATGGCAAAAATTTTTTTAGCATTAACACCATCCAAGGATCTCAATGATCAAATCATTGAGTTAAAGAAAAATCTAAAAAATAATGTCCTCCAAGATGCTGATATTTCATGGCAAAAAAATAGTGATCATCATCTAACAATTAATTTTGTAGGAGCCATGGAACCCGAGCAAATAGAAGAAATGTATATAGGTATTTCTGATATTAACTTTATGAGCCACCTCCATATTGAGCTCTCATCTGTTAGTTTTTTTCCAAATGTGGATAGTCAGCTTCTTGCAGGCCTAGTCAAACCAACCAATCAACTTCAAAAAATTTTTGAAAGAGTAGATGAAGTTGTTACAAGAATTGGGTTTGGTTCTTCTCTAAAGATATACAGACCTCACATTACTCTTGGCAGGTTTAAGGATAAGACTAGGACTCAATATTCTTTTGAAGCATTAGAAGATATTCAAATAACCTCTAGAGTCAATGCACTTGATGTCTATGAAAGTGAATTTGATAAAGGAAGAACCAATTATAATTTATTGAGAAGATTCGAATTCTAGAAGGCGAAGTTGAAGGGCCCAGTGCGGGTTCATCACTGTGTGGCCAATACCCGTTCAGCTCACAAGTTGCTAATTATTAGATTAACTTTTTCACCCTTCTTCTTCTGTCCATTTTCTTCCTGATCTGGGTCTCGAGGTCCAATTCTTTCTGAAAAATGTCCTGAACAAAATTTACCAAAATTATTTGTATATGCAAAGAAATTTATTTTTCTTTTCGATCTAATCTCTTAAACCAATCTTTAGTATCTTTTGTTTCAAAAGAGTCAATGAAGCTAAAAATATCTTCTAATGAATCTGAAATAAAAAATTCTTCTAGACTACTTTTTGGAAGAAAACCTTCGTCAACTGATCGTTTTGTAAAATCATAGAGTTCTTGATAATAGCCCTCAACATTGAATAATACTATTGGCTTTGAATAGATACCTAATTGATTCCAGGCCAATGCCTCATAAAATTCTTCCCAGGTGCCAACGCCTCCAGGCAGTGAGATAACGGCATCTGATAATTCTGCCATTCTTGCTTTTCTCTCATGCATAGTAGATACAACTTCCAGAGAAGTGAGGTTGGTATGACCTACTTCTATATCATGTAATTTTTCAGTAATAACTCCAATAACAGATGCACCACCTTCTAGCGCGGAGTCTGCAGTAATTCCCATTAAACCTCTGCTACCACCACCATAGACCATAGAAAGATTTCTTTTTGCTATCTCACTACCGAGCGCTTCAGCGCTATTAGAATAAACTTGTTTCAAACCACTTGCTGACCCAGCAAATACACAGATACTTTTCATATTTCGTTACTTTGTGAGAAGTATATATCTTATAATTAAATTAATGGAAAAATTAAAAATTAACATAGTATCTGACGTAGTGTGCCCCTGGTGCGTGATTGGTTTTAAGAATCTACAAAAAGCAATGATCCAGTTAGAAGATCAAATCGATTTTGAAGTCCACTGGAAGCCCTATGAGCTCCATCCAGAGATACCAGAATCTGGGTATGATAAAAAACTCTATATGCAGCAGAAATTTGGTGATGTAAGCGGAAGACCTTCGCCCTACAAGCAAATTGAAGAGATTGGAAAATCTCTTAATTTTGATTTTAATTTCTCTAAAACAGAACGTATTCCAAATACTTTTAATGCTCATAGGCTTTTATGGAAGGCTAAAGATTTTGGGCTCCAAACAGATTTGTCTACTGCACTATTTAAAGCTTACTTCACTGATGGCAGAGATGTTGGTTCAACGGAGGTTCTTATTGAAATAGCTGTTGAGGTAGGCATGGATCAAGATGATATTAAAAACTTCTTAGCCTCAAAGGAAGGTGGACAAGAAACGGCAGATGACGAAATGGAATTCATAGAAAAAAGTATTGGTGCTGTACCTACATACTTTATTAATGATAAATATATTATTCAAGGCGGTCAGGAACCAGAAACATTTGTATCTTTTCTGGGTAAGATTCTAATAAAAGAGAAGCAGAATGGGGCTACTGGATAACAAAAAAATTAAACAAGCTCTGGTCGATCAAGAGTTCTTTCCTTTTTTTCATATAGAGAACGCCTTTAATGAGAATCTTGACCCTGCTGAACTAGTTGATAACTTTCCTTCTATTAAATCAGGGGGTAGCTTCCACACAGAGAATCTTATCGATGGATCTATTAAAAATTTAGTTGATGAGCTTGAAGGTGATGATTTTAAACAGATACTAGAAGACAAATTTCAAGTCGATTTAAGTGATGCTGAGGTTGTTACTACATTGAGAGGGTACTCAAGATTTAAGGATGGACAAATTCATACGGACTCAAAAACAAAAATCTTAACTGTTCTGCTTTATTTAAATCCTAACTGGCATTCCTCAGTAGGAAATTTGAGATTACTTAAGATTAACAATAGCTTAGATAATTATATTAAAGAGATTCCATCTGAATTTGGAAATTTAGTAGCCTTTAAGGTAACAGATGATTGCTGGCATGGATTCGAACCTTTTGAAGGAAAAAGATTATCTATCCAGCTAAATTATATATATCCACAAGCACTTCAATCTCACAGACTCAGGCACAAGATGAGTTCTTATTTAAAGAAGTTATTTAAAAGGTAGATAAAGCTGAAGATTTTAATTATAAAGCTAACTTCGATGGGTGATCTCATGCATGCACTCCCTGCCTTGACAGAGGCTAAGGAGCATTTTAAAGAAATAGAATTTGATTGGGTGGTAGATAAATCCTTTTCGGAAGTACCTAAATGGCATCCAGCTGTAAATAAAATTATTACGACAGATCATAGAAACTGGAAAAAACAGCTACTTTCTCCTAATTCTCGAAAAGCTTTTAGATCTGTAATACACGAAATTAACAGCACTAACTATAATTTGGTTATAGACATGCAAAATAATCTTAAGAGCGCTTTTGTATCGTTTATGTGTAAACACCAAGTAATAGGTATGGATTCTAAAAGCGTAAGAGAATATCCAGCCCATCTTTCCTATAATAAAAAAATTAGTATCAGTAAGGAATTACATGCGATTACTAGACAAAAAATTTTATTATCGAATGCACTTGGATATTCAACATCAAGTTCAAATGATTATGGTATTTCTGATCTGGAGTTTAAAGAACCCTCATTTAATCTTCCTAGTGAGTATGTAACTCTGGTACAAAATGCTAGTTGGAAAACAAAACAATGGTCAATACCAAACTGGCAATTACTTGTTAAGCACTTAGATAATTCAGGTATTGAAATGATTCTTCCTTCTGGAAACGAAGAAGAATATCAAAGAGCTTTAAAAATATCGTCATTTTCAGAGAAAGCGCATGTATTAAGACCCCTGCCCTTGAATCAGATTGCTTACATCATGAAAAAAGCTAAATTTAGTGTATGCTCCGATACAGGTCTTGCGCACTTATCAGCTGTAGTAAATACACCTTCAATAACTCTTTATGGACCAACAGATACAAAGCTAATCGGTACTGAAGGAAAAAATCAATTACATTTGGTTGGTTCTAACAACAATATAAATTCCATTTCAGTAGATGATGTAATAAGTAAGCTTCCATCGATGTAACTACTTCGTTGGAGGTAAAACAACGGATATTTCGACTTGGTGACCTATAATCGTTGATTCTATTGCATGAAGTTCTTGTTTTGCTTTCATATTTTTTTCTTATTAAAAATCTATTCTTGACCTGTTATAACCTTCATTTATTAAAGATACTTTTTCAGATCGTAAATTTTGTTTTTCTTTAATAACCACTCCAATTGATACGTATTTCTGACTACTGGAATTAAAGGGAGGCCAAGTGAAAACTCCAGGTAAAGAGGGATTTCCTGTTTTTGCAAAATTTGTCCAAATATCCATCATATTATTGGATAAAACAATATCCTCTTCTGTAAGATCTATATCAAACATATCCATGCCTCCAAAAACATACGGCACTTCTGCAGCATGAAAGGCTTTAAATTTAGTTGTACCATTAACCTTTGGATGATGATCCCAAATATATAAATAAGCCTGACTGTCAACAGTAGACATCAAGTTACCCCAATCTTGCATGGGTGCTGTAAACATCACATCTGTTGTAAAATTAATCCAAGATTCTTTGGCAATCTCTTCATTATTTATTGGGTAATAATCAAATATCTTTTTATCAACCTTAGGAATCATCTGATTAATTGAAGTTGTAATTAACTCAGAATATTTAAGAGATTGTGCAAATTCTGGAGCAAGCATTTTAGGATCAAAAGTAGTTGCTTCATCCGCCGTACTTCCAATTAAAACTGGGGTATTGGCTTGTTTGCCTTTTGCAAATATTGCAGAAATAGCTTCAGGTAAAACCTCTCCATCAATAATGGTCAAGGTATCAAACGTAGTCGAATAGACTGGATCCTGTTCTACCTTATTAATAATTTCTTCAGCAGGTATGTCTCGTAAATCATCAAGTGATGTATTTTTTTTATCTGAAATTATTTGAGCTAAATTGAGACCATGCTCCAGAGCACTATCAGAGTAATCAGCAGCAGTGGTTAAATGTGTAAGAGGAAGCAGTCTAGCTCCGCTCTGACCTATAACTTTATGAAAGAGTCCCTGAGACAATGGACTTGCCTGTAATACGTTTACACTCCAAGATCCGGCTGATTCCCCAAAAATAGTTACATTTTCAGGATTACCACCAAAATTACTTATATTCGCCTGAACCCATTCAAGAGCAGCGATTTGATCTCTAAAGCCTTGATTGCCTGAATATCCATTGTTTTCATCACTTAATTCTTGATGGGCAAAAAATCCGAATGGTCCTAGTCTGTAATTAACAGTAACAAGAATGACATCTCTTTTAGTTAATTCTTCACCTTTATATTCGCTTCCAGAACCCCACACAAGAGCTCCGCCATGCATCCAAACCATAACAGGAAGGTTAGCTTCCGCTGTATCGGCTCTAGTCCAAACATTTAAAGTCAAACAATCTTCACTCATAGTAGATTGATCAGGTCCTCTATCATAGAACTCAGTAGGTTGCTTGGGTTGATGGCATATTTTGCTATTTACAGAAGCATCTTTGACACCACTCCATGGATTTAATGGTTGAGGAGGAGACCATCTAAGCTCTCCTACTGGAGGTGCAGCGTAAGGTATTCCTAAATATTGCTTTAGAGAACCCTTTGCCATACCTTCTATTTGCCCTCCATCTACTTCAAGTTTAGTTTGGATGGTATTAGAGTCACTGCAGGAATAAAAAAGGGTCAATGCAAAAAGAGAAACGGAAATTTTAAGAAAATTATTCATAATTTTGATAACTGATCTGACAATGACTTACCTAGGTTCATGCTTCTTTCGGCTCCTATTGCACCTTCTTCCATCATGTAGGGTGTATAGCCAAAAGAAACTTTCTTTTCCATGTCAGCAATTGACATCGAGCCACCCCAACCTGCCCAAAAACAGACTTGATCGCCTGTAAAATATGAATGCCAGGTTGAATTATTGATGGGAAGTGCAAAACCAATACCCCATCTTAGAGGCTCTCCCAGAACGAGATCGGTTCCTTGAATTTGTTCTTTAAGTGCATGTTGCGCTGTTTCTTCAGAAAAGAGTTGTTTGTCTTTATAAGATCCTCCATTTGCTATTAGAGCCATGGATTCAGCTATAGACCTTCCATTGCCGTGTCCACCTGCGGCTGGAACTTCTGCCCTTCTCCATTCAGGAGTAAGAGCATCAGGTGAAGTCATTATTCCATTTGTCATAACCCTATGCATGATCGAACCTTCTTCCATATCGAATAAAGTCGAAGGATCTTCTGCTATGGGTTGATGTATTTCAGCAACTCTATCATGGTGCTTGTCATCAAGCCCTATATGAAAATCAATATTAAGAGGTTCAGCAATTTCTTCTCTAAAAAAATTGCCCACGCTTTTACCAGATATGCGTTTTATGATTTCTCCCATTATGTTTCCTATGCTGATGGCGTGATAACCTAATTCCTTTCCTGGTTCCCACCAGACAGCTTGTTCTTCAAAAAGAGCGGCTACTTTATCTGCATCGTGAATATCAGTTACCGATACAGGCTTGTCCCAACCCGGGAGACCTGCTGAATGGCTCATTACATGACTAACTAGAACTTTTTCTTTTCCGTTTTGCGCAAACTCTGGCCAGTATTGAGCAACTGGAGCAAAGAAATCCAATTGCCCTCTATCAGCCAATACAAATGCACAAAGAGAAGTTGCATTTTTAGTGCTGGAGAAGACATTAACTATCGTATCTTCTTCCCACAGTTTAGTTTTGGCAACGTCTCTGTGTCCAGACCAAATATCAACTACCATCTCACCTTCACAAGTGAGAGCTAAAGATGACCCTTGGTCTAAACCAAGTTCATATTGCTCTTGAAAAGTATCAATTATTGATTGAAAAGCAGGATCAAAACTCCCTTTAATTTCCATTTTTGTACCTATTAGAAGTTCCTACTAATTTCAATTCCTATTATTCTTGGAGTTCCCCATTGACCAAATCGACCACCTCCAGTGGCAGAAGATAAATATCCGGAGATATAATCTTCATCAGTTAAATTCTTAACAAAGAATCTTGATCTCAGAGACTCATCAGCACTTTCCCAAATTACATTTAAATCAAAAACGGTATAGGCACCTTGTGAAAATTCATTAAATTCTGAGAAATACGTCTTAGATTTATGAGATGCATTTGCTCTATACGTCAATGATCCTCCAGTCTCTATATTTTGATAATAATTAAGTCCTAAATTAAGGGAAACTTTTGGAGAATTAGTTAAATAATTTCCTTCCAATTGCTGCACTCCTAGCTGAGGTTCGACACCATTTACGTTTTCAAAAGCTCCATAAGTTGCATCTAGTAAAGTTAAACCTGTTGTGATCGAAAAAGAATCATTTATTTCTGAAACAGCCTCTATCTCAAGTCCATTAACAGTAGCGTCACCTGCATTACGAGTAACTGTTTGTATGCCTATAACCTGTAGAACTTGAAAATCACTATAGTCATATCTGAATATCGAAGCATTCAAGCTAGTAGAGTCAGTTAAGGCTCCTTTGAACCCAAACTCAAATGAAGTGACCTCTTCAGGATTATATGCGTCTGTACATTCGTAAGTGGCGTAGCCACCTGCCTTAAAGCCTTCACTAACTGAAGCGTAAACATTGCTGGTTTCCGATAGATCATGTTGGAGTACTGCCCTTGATGTAGTTGATGAATATTCTGTAACTACTTCTCTTAAACATGTTTGAGCTGCAATTACAGGCGCAGGCATCAAGATAGAAATATAATTATCTTGCTTGCTAGTAAACTCATCAGTGGTTCTTCTGAGACCTAAACTTAGACGTGTTGATTCATTGAGGTCAAAAGTACCATCAGCAAAATAAGCTTTAGATTCTGTGTTCATCTTTAAGTGCTTAAAATCAAATTGACTAGGTACTGGAAACCCTAATACAGGCTGAGGATTGTCGAAATGTGTATGTCGTGAAGTCTCATCATCCATATAGAATCCACCAAACACTAAACTCATAGTATCTCTTTCAATATTAAGATTTATTTCTTGAGTAAAAGTTTCAGTTTCAGAGATATCAAATGTATCAAAAAGAGCCGCCGCTGTTCCATCCCTATCAAGATTGAACTGATCATTAAATTCTTGAGTGGCAGTGACTGATTTAATAGTTCCAAAATCAGTTTCTATAGAAAGGGTAAGCGCAGATACATCATATTCCCTGTCTGTAGAATTAGTTCCGTTAACAGATTCAGAAGTTGGAGTCTGATAAATTTCATGAGGTTTCAAGGATATTGGTTCAGCTGCTAATTGAGGAATACCAAAACTAGTTGAAAGTGCTCTGTTATCTGTTATCCAGCCATAAGGATTAGGTGTGCCGTCAGTAGAAACACTTGCAACCATAATATCCGCAGAAATATTGTCATTTAATTCAGTATTAACTTTCAACCTATAGGCACTTTTATCGGTGTATCCCTGTTCTCCGCAACCAGCATTAAGGCAATCGTAGTACCCTTCTCCCTGATTGGTTGAACTAACAACTAGTCTATAAGAAGTGTTTTCTGAGATTCCGCCTCCAAAGGCAGTTTCAACTTTTGTTGTATTGTAATTTGAGTGTCCGAATTTAATGTAACCATCCCTATCTTGAGAAGGATTTTTGGTGATTAAATTTACAACTCCACCTATAGAGTTTCTTCCATATAAAGTTCCTTGAGGACCTCTTAAAACCTCTATTCTTTCAAGGTCCATTTCACCTAATTGTGAGGAGTGAGCTCTAGATTGGAAAACTCCATCAGTGCTTACAGACACTCCCGGATTACCATTAAATTGACCAATTCCCCTGATAGTAATATTTTGAGCACCTAAAACACTCGTAAAATTCATTCCAGGAACGAGATGTTTAAGATCATTCATGTCCGTAATACCTTTATCTTCTATCTCATTTGCGCCGATGGCTGTTATTGAAGCAGGAGTATCAACAACAGTTGATGACCTTTTTAGAGCAGTAACTATAATTTCTTCAATGTCTTCTGAAAACACAGGAAAAATTAACAAGAAAGACATTAAAGTGACGAAAAACTTTGAACCAAACATAACCCTCTCCACTAATTATTTAATGTTTTAAATTTACAGTAAAGACTAAGGAAATGTCAAAATTTATGAGTAGTTTTTTGAGGTTTTTAAATATTGCTTAATCCTCTTCAGCTTGGAGTCTCCCAAATCAAGCATAGATTCTATTTGGAGGACTCGCACAGGCCATGTAGCCATAATATGTTTAGTATAAACCTTAGATGGAAAATAAATTTTGACTCTTTTATCCTTACCAATAGAAGATTTAAAGAACCCCTTTTGAGTTAAGAATTTTATAAACCTTTCTACAGATTTATCACTCAGGTTAGTTTGGCTTCTTAATTCGGCACTTAAAAAGTAACCTTTTTTTCTTGTAGCTATCTCTGCTACAAGCCAAAGTTTTGTATATCTTGAGTCGTA
>CALJGK010000001.1 GCA_938075195.1 uncultured SAR86 cluster bacterium | reverse complement strand
AATGAGGCTGAATGGGCTGAGGCCAGAGAAGTAACTAAATTTTATGAGGTGTATCCATTCACTTTGGAAGAGCCTAAATACGACCAAAAAGTATTAGTTCAGGAAGATGAGAAAGGTATTTATTTTGGTTTTATAAATTATCAATCCACTGAAAGCATTAGATCCAATAAGCATGAAAGGGATCTAGAGAGACCAAATGCAGATAGAGTTGGTGTGAATATAGATTTTGATGGAGACAATATTTCAGCTTATTCTTTCTCTCTTTCAGTTAGTGGATCTAAAGGTGATGGTACATATAAAAATGAGAACGAAAGTAATCCAGACTGGGATGCTGATTGGGATTCTGCTACATCAATAGGTGAAGATGTTTGGTATGCAGAAATGTTTATTCCTTGGTCGATAGCTCCCATGAAAGTGCAAAGTGGAGATTACAGGACTGTAAGGCTCGGGTTTTATAGAATGGTAGTCGGAGCATACAAGGTGAATGCCACTATTAAAGGTAATCCCTACACTGATGAATTCATGTCTACATTTAATGAGATGAAATTCAAGAACTCTAGTATCTCAAAAATAGATTTCTTTCCTTATATAAACGTAACCGAAGATAGGATTTCAGAAGATGTCGATACTAAAACAGGAGCGGAGATATTCTGGAAAATAGATTCAGGTAAGCAATTGAATATAGCTATTAACCCTGACTTTGGACAAGTTGAAAGTGATGAACTCGTCGTTAATTTCACAGCAAATGAAACTTTCTACTCAGATAAAAGACCTTTCTTTTCAGAAAATCATTCTTTATTTAACGTCAAAGGATACGAATTTTTTTACGTCATTAATACAAGAAGAATTGGAGCTGCTCCGGATTATGATTGCTCTAAATTTGCAGAAAACTTACAAGCTATCTGTTCATCCTCAAAACTCGGGACCTCAGATATTGATTTAGCAGCGAGATATACGCAACAAGGAGAGTCTTTTGATTTCGGTGTTCTTGCTGCTTCAGAAGCAGATCAAGATTTTAGTCAAGGGAGAGATTTCTTTGCTTTAAGGGGACGAAAAACTAGCACTGATTATTCGCTTGGTTATTTAGGGACTTATGTTGAGCGACCTGTGCTCGGAAGGGACGCAAGCGTTCATTCTTTTGATTTGGCATATAGACCAAATGACAAGACAAGAATAGCCACCATTTTACTTAATTCTAATATAGACGGAGATACGGGAAATGGTTTCAGGTTTAGACTGGTGGCTGCTCCTACAAAAAAATTGTCTCATGATATTGGGTTCTTTTATTTCGATGAGGATTTAGACTTGGGAGACATGGGTTATTTGGTAACCAATAACTGGGCTATTCTTGCCGGTCAAAGTAAATATAAAGTTAATGATTTTCAAACTAATTCAATAAATATGTCCAGAGAATATGAGTTGGGTTATTCCACTCAAACAAACGCATCAGGAGATCGGGCAAATGATGGGCTATCTTTAAAGGTAACTAATACTTTCCAAAATACTTCAAGAATAGAAATCGAATCAAGTTTTAGAACCTCCGGAAAAGACTTTTGGATAACCAGAAGAGATGAGGATGCACCCTTTATCAATATGCCAGATGGCTTCGGAGCTAGACTGCAATATTCGGGACCTTCTGCAGATTTTTTCAATTATTTCTTACAGGTGCAACGTGACCAGGGTAATCAATTTGCACCAACATTAGGGTGGGCAACAACCTATTCTGGAAAAATAGATTTTTCTCCCAGTGGTAACCTGAATTTCTATATTTATCATCAGCATAATAAAGAAGATAAGTGGTTAAATTGGTTACAAGGAAACTTATTAGGAACCTATGATAAGAAACAAAGAACTACTGTGGCTGGATTGCAATGGTTCAAAAACGATAAGCATGAATTGAGAATAAAAGCACAGATGGTAGCCTTCACTGCTAGAAAACCTATTGCATACCTCGGAAGTTTTGATGGAAATTTAAATGCTACATCAGAAATATCTCTAGACCCAATTACTCTGAGTGACCTGGCTTTTCAGATTAGATACAGATATGAGATTCTTCCATTGGCATATTTGTATGTTGTGTATTCTAAAGGCGGAAGAATAGTTGCCACTGATGAAGAGGATAGCTTAAGCGAGCTCTATCAAAGACCTTGGGACAATCCCCAGGCTGATAATTTTACAATTAAACTAAGGTATCGGTTTTAATGAATATGTTCTTTTGCGCAACACCATTCTCCATCTACTTGAATGGCGTCTGTTTGAGGTATATTTAAATTACATACTGAGCATTTCACGATTTCAGTTTCTGTTTGATTGCCTTTTATAGCCTTACGAGATTGGTTGCTTATTCTAGTGAGTATATATATTGATATTATTACTGAAACTAGTATCAGAAATTGCCACATTTTTACTCAGATACTTCTGGTTTTTTGATATCTTCTTTTCCCAGTAAGCCTAGAGAAAGTACATTAGTCCATGAACGTTTTTTGACTGATTCATTCTTTTCTAAATCGAAGCTAGGATAATTTGCGTTAAGTATTTCTAAACTGGTAGTTCTTAATTCGTCGTAGCCAAGAATTTCATAAGCCTCAACTAAAATAGAAAGAGCAAAAGGAGTTTGTGGTGTATTAGGCAAGTGCTCTATTACATACTTAGCTCTGCCGATAGCTGCTAAGTACGCTCCTCTTTTCATATAAAAGTCAGCTACATAAATTTCATGATTCGCTAAGAGGTTTTTTAGATAAATCATCCTTTGTTGAGCATGAGAAACATATGTGCTGCCTGGGTATCTAGAAATGAAGTCCGATAGTTCATCAAAAGAAGTTTGGGCCATTACAATTTCTCTTTTGGCCAGATCAGATTGGAAATATCTTGAGAATAAACCCGAATCATCTGTAAAGGCAGCTAAGCCCTTCATGTAAAAGGCGTATCCCGTATGCGCGTGTCTAGGATGAAGATTTATAAAACGTTCTGATGCAGATTGACTGGCTTCAAATTGGGCATTCATATAATAGGCATAGATCAGTTCTGCTTGGGCTTGTTCTGCATATCTACCAAATGGGAATCTCGATTCAAGAGCCTCCAAACTATATATTGCTGTTGAGTAACTTCCATTGTTCAGTCTTGTCTGGGCTTGATCATAAAGCTCTTTCTCTATGAGCCTCTCATCGGGCATTTCTTCATTAGAAGAGCACGAAGCAAGGGTAATCAGTAAAATAAAAATACTCAAAATACTGAGATTTCTCTTGCTAGATTTAGAAAAATTGTGAACGATTGTCATTTAAGCTACGAATTCTACAGATCAGACTAGTACTTGGACAGAAAAAGGTTTGTTAGGTTCAATTTTTCTAAAATGGAAAAGAAAAAAAAGATATCACTCAATTACACAGTACTCGAATCTGATGAGGGATATAGAGTAGATCAAGTTGTCGCTAGGCAATTCTCTGAATACTCAAGAGGACATATTCAAAAATGGATAAAAGAAGGCGATTTGCTTGTTAACGGAAAGGAAGTCAAACCCAAGCAGGCACTGATGCTTGAAGACACAGTCTCAGTTAATTTTTGGGAAGAACCCCAACTCGCCGACCAGGCAGAAGATATACCTCTTGAAATTATTTTTGAAGATGAAGAGATTATTGTGATTAATAAATCAATAGGACTTGTAGTGCATCCAGGTTCTGGAAATCCAGATGGCACTCTGGTCAATGCTCTTTTAGCACATGATAGCAGCCTTGGTTTTCTTCCAAGGGCAGGTATTGTCCATCGTTTAGACAAGGATACCTCTGGTCTTATGGTTATAGCTAAAAAGGAATCTTCATATTTAAATCTTATAGAGCAGCTGAAGGCAAGATCTGTAAGAAGGACCTATTTAGCAATCGTGGTTGGGGTTCCAATTTCTAATAAAACTATTAATGCTCCTATAGGCAGGCATCCAAAAATAAGAACCAAACAAGCTATAAATCAAAACGGTAAAGAGGCCATCACCAGAATAAGTGTCAGTGAATCTTTTAAAGGATATGCTCTATTGAAGGTAAATTTAGAAACTGGTAGAACACATCAAATACGTGTTCACCTCTCTCATATTGGTTATCCAATAATAGGAGATTCGGTCTACGGAGCTAGAAAACAATTTGCTCCTGGTTCAACCGATGAGATAAAAACCACTATTTCTGAGTTCAAGCGCCAAGCACTCCATGCAGAAGAGCTTGAGCTCATGCATCCCGAGACTGAAAAATCAATTTCTTTTCAAGCAAAAATCCCTTCTGATATGGCTAGACTTTTAGAAACACTAAAGGCTTAATTTATGCTTTTTATCAAACCAATCGAGCCCCTTGGAAGAAATATAGAGTGCTTAACACTTACTAGAAAATTCTTTGATCAAAATGCTATAGATCCAAAAAAAGAGAAGCTATTTTCAAGTTTTTTAAATTACCAAAATAAACCCATCCAATATATGGATCAAGTTCACAAAAACTCTGTTGAAGCTGTCTCCTCTGTATCTCCTCCAATAAAAACTACTGATGCTCTGATCTCTACTTCAGATGACATTGTTTTGAGTGCTGTTTCAGCAGACTGTCTTCCTATTACAATAGCTAAACAAGACGGAAGTGCATTTGCGATAATCCATGCAGGGTGGAAAGGTTTGATTTCAGGAGTAATTCAGTCGTGTATTTCTTCATTTACAATAGATGAATTCGGTCTTTCAGCATGGATAGGGCCATCCATTTCTAGTAAGCATTATGAAGTGGATAAAGCATTTTACGATGCCTTCTTATCTTCGGACGAAGCATCTCTATCAAATTTCAATAAAATTAGATCAGATAAATGGTTATTTAGTCTTCAAGGAGAGGCGCATAGGATATTAAAAAAGTATGATGTGGAAGTCCAGGATTCGAGTTTATGTACATTCGAAAATCAGGATTTATTTTATTCTTATAGAAGAAATCAAACAAATAACAGGTTACTTACAATTATCTGGAGAAATGAATGAGCATAAAAGGTTTTATTGGATTGGGTGTGATGGGTTTCCCTATGGCCGGGCATTTATCAAAGAGCCATTCTATCGCTGTATATAATAGGACACAGTCAAAAGCAGAAGAATGGCTTGAGGTGTATGAGGGAAAATCTGTCAGCAGTCCTGAAGATCTTGGTCGTTTGTGTAGTGAAATCTATATTTGTGTTGGAGCTGATAAAGATGTCAGAGAAGTTATTTCTGGAGAAAAGGGTATTTTAAATACAATGGTTTCTGGCAGTATTATTGTTGACCATACTACGACTTCTTCTAGTCTTTCAAAAGAAATGAGCGAGCTTTGTCTGCAAAAGGAAATTGCTTATATAGATGCACCTGTTTCAGGTGGACAAGCAGGAGCTGAAAATGGAGCGCTTACTATTATGGTCGGAGGCAATGAAAAGGCCTATGAAAAAGCTGTTTTGACTATGTCTTGTTACTCAAAATTTTCAAACTTAATGGGGCCTTCAGGTTCAGGACAGTTAACTAAAATGGTTAATCAAATCTGCATTGCAGGATTATTGCAAGGTCTTGCTGAGGGAATAAATTTTTCTAAAGAAGTTGGACTAGAGACAAAAGAAGTGATTGATGTCATTTCACAAGGCGCTGCACAATCTTGGCAAATGGTTAATCGCTGGGAGACCATGTCTTCAGATCAATATGATCATGGATTTGCCGTTGACCATATGAGAAAAGATCTAGGCATTGCCATCGAAGAAGCAAAAAAAAATAATCTCTCTCTAGAGGTGACAGAGCTGGTAGATAAGTTCTATCAAGATATACAAGATATGGGCGGTAATAGATGGGACACCTCAAGCCTGTTAAGGAGATTGAAAAAAAATGATTAAATTCCCTGAATCATCCGATGTTAATTGCCAAGAATTATTAAATGCCTCAAAAGAAGGTCTACTTGAACTCGCTGAGCAGATGAAAATAGATAATTTAAGTGAGGATTTTTTAGAAAAAATTGTCATCCCAATTGCCTATCATTTACATAGTAAATTTTCAAAACAAAATAAACCTTATCTAATTTGTTTTACGGGAGGACAAGGGTCAGGCAAGACTTCCTTATCTTTCTTTATACAGAAGGTACTAAATGATTACTGTGACCGGTCTTCTATGGGTTTTTCAATTGATGACATTTATAAATCTCAAGAAGAGAGACGTCTTTTATCAGAAGAAGTTCATCCCCTTTGTTATGTAAGAGGTGTTCCCGGTACACATGATATAACTATGGGGTTAGATTTAATTGAACAGCTATCGAATGCTGAGCATGATACAGAAACTAAAATACCTTCCTTTTGTAAACCTGAAGATAAACACTATCCCGAAGAAGACTGGCCCCTATATTTAGGAAAACCAGATTTCATATTTTTTGATGCTTGGTGTGGAGGAGCAAAACCTGTACCTGAAGAGAATTGGCTTCCTCCTTTAAATAAGCTTGAGAGGGAAGAAGATCCTGATGGTGTTTGGTCCAAGTGGAGTAATAATGAACTGGCAAAAGATTATCAAACTTTATTCTCTAGATTTGACCTTCTTTTAATGATTCAAGTACCAAGTATGGAATTTGTTTATGAAAGCAGGTGGATTCAAGAACAGACTCTGTCTAAAACTATTACTGATTCTGCTTTAAAAGAAAAGATCATGAGCAAGGAAGAGGTGTATCGCTTTGTGATGCATTATGAAAGATTAACTCACTATATTTTAGATGAAGTCCCAGGGTTTTCAGATATAGTTTTATCTAGAGATGGAGATTTTAAGTTCTCAATTTCTAAAGCTAACTAAATCTTGAAAACATAAGGTTTTCTTGACTTAGAGCCCTGTAGTGTCAAAATGCTCAACCTTTTAAAGCAAGGATAAATTTTAAATACAATTAATGGACAATAGTTATAAATCTGGTGCTGAAGCATTACTGCATTCACTTCATCTAGAGGGTGTCGAGCTTATGTTCGGTTATCCGGGTGGAGCAGCTCTGCACATATATGATGCCATCTTTAATCAAGATCATGTCGAGCATATATTGGTTAGACATGAGCAAGGCGCAGTCCATGCTGCAGATGGATATGCAAGGGCAACTGGTAAGCCTGGGGTTGCGTTGGTTACTTCAGGACCGGGTGCCACTAATGCTATTACTGGATTGGCCACTGCTTATATGGACTCCACACCTATCGTAGTCATTTCAGGTCAAGTAAAGTCAATGTTAATAGGTACAGATTCTTTCCAAGAAACAGACATGATTGGAGTCTCTCGTCCCATAGTAAAACACAGTTTCCTGGTTCAAAAAGCAGAAGATATTCCAGAAATTGTAAAAAAAGCCTTCCATATTGCAACTACAGGAAGACCTGGACCGGTTGTTATAGATGTACCTAAGGATTTCACTGATCCTGAGTTTAAATTTGAATTCAACTATCCTTCAGAGATAAATATGCGTTCTTACAAGCCGGCACAAGCTGGTGATTCATCAAGAATAAAAGAAGCAGTAGATTTAATTGAGAACTCCAAAAGACCAGTTATATATTCCGGAGGCGGGGTCATACAAGATGATGCCTCAGATGAACTCATCGAGTTTGCTAAGCTCTTAGACTTTCCTATTACTAATACTTTGATGGGCTTGGGTGCCTTTCCAGGGTCAGATCCTCAATTCATGGGAATGTTAGGGATGCATGGAACTTATCAGGCTAATATGGCGATGCATAATGCTGATCTGATTATAGCTGTAGGAGCAAGATTTGATGATAGGATCACTAATGATCCCAAGAAATTTTCTCTGCAAGCCAAAAAAATACATATTGATGTAGACCCAGCTTCAGTTTCTAAAATAATACATGCCGATGTCCCGATTGTG